>DDUX01000169.1 GCA_002345025.1 Candidatus Accumulibacter iunctus
CGGTCGGCTTCAAGGAGGCGGCCGATGTCGTCGTCGAGGGGAACGAGATCATCTACTGCGCGATCGGCGTCGGTCTCGACATGTCGCCATTCGAGCCGGACACGACGATCACCATTCGTGGCAACCGCATCGCCTACAACGGCATCGGGGTCAGCTTCCTGTCCGACAAGAAGGGCACCATCATCGAGCACAACGTCTTCGAGGGAAATCTGACGCAGGTGGCCATGGGCGACACCGGCAGCGCCAGCCGCAACCTCTGGCGCGGCAACTACTGGGACGACTATCAGGGCTTCGACCGCGACCAGGACGGCGTCGGCGACCGCCCGCACGAACTCTACGCCTATACCGATCAGCTGTGGATGGAGGTGCCTTACGCCCGCTTCTTCCGCAACGCGCCAATGATGGAAACGCTCGATTTCCTCGAACGCCTGGCGCCGTTTTCGACCCCGGTGATGTTGCTGCGCGACGAGCAGCCGGTTTTCAACAAGCCGCCGGAGACCAGCAAGAGGTCCGTCAAATGAACGACAAGAGGGAAACTGAAGCCGCATCTGAAGCCGCGCCCCTTTCGCCCGCGGGTGAAGCCGCTCCGGTGGTCAACAACCGGCGCGCCAGGGCGCCGGTCCGCAAGCAGGCCAACCGGCGCAAGTTCATTCGCTCGGCGGTGATGATCGGCGGGGTGCTCGGCCTGGCGATGCTCGGCTACGTTCCCGTTGCCGGCGCCCAGCGCACCCGCCTGCGGCCGCCCGGTGCGCTCGAGGAGAGCGATTTCCTCGCCTCGTGCATCAAGTGCGGACAGTGCGTGCAGGTCTGCCCGGTGGCGGCGATCAGGCTCGACGACATCGACAGCGGCTTCGGCATCGGCGTCCCCTGGATCGACGCCCGCGCGCAGGCCTGCGACTTCTCCTGCGATGCGGTGCAGTGCATCCTCGCCTGCCCGACGGGCTCGCTGACCTACCACAAGCCGGCCGCGCTGGCCACCCGCCCGGGAATGCCGCTGGCGCGGGCGCCGCTGCTCAAGGCGAAGGAGAAGGATGCCGAGCCGACACTGAATCTCGCCGAGCGCATGGGGATTGCCCGTCTGTCGCGCCCCGACTCGTGCCTGGCGGTGCAGGGCAAGGGTTTTCGCGGCCAGGCGCGCGGCGCCGACTTCCGCGGCAGACTGCGCTACGTCGAGCGTGACCGCTGGCGCCCGGTGGCCGTTCGCGACCACCCCTACGAGCGGGATCTGTGCAACCTGTGCGTCAGCGAGTGCCCGATTGGCGACGCGATCACGATGCTGGCGACGGTCGCCGCCGACGGCCGCCGGCAGTACCAGCCACAGGTGCTCGAGCAGTGTGTCGGTTGCGGCGTCTGCGAGATGATCTGCCCGGTCGACCCGGCGGCGATCGTCATCGACGCCCGCCAGCCTTGGGCGATCTGATGAGCGCCAGCGAACGTCTGCGCGTCATGTTCGGCGCCGCGCCGCTGAAGCCGGAGCGGGTCACGCCGGCAGCGCAACAGGTACACCAGCTGAAGCGGATGACCAAGGCCGACTTCGAAGCCCTGAAGCAGCATGCGCGCGACCATCAGCTGGTCAACCACAAGTGGCGCAACCGCCGCTGGGCGGTGCTGCTTCTCGTCAACCTGCTGTTCACGTTCTCGTTCTGGCTCGACATCCAGATGCTCGAGGGGTCGCTGACTGCGTCACGCTTCGTCGGCTTCCACCTGATCGACCTCAACTCGGCGCTGCAGGTGATGCTGGCGCACCGGCATGTGATCGTCAATCTGTTCATCGGCACGGCGACGGTTTTCGTCCTCTGGGTGGCACTCGGCGGCCGCTCCTTCTGTTCCTGGGTCTGCCCGTACCACATCGTCGCCGAATGGTTCGAGTGGCTGCACCTGAAGCTGGCGGCGAGGAAGCTGGTCAGCGATCACGAGTTCCATCGTGGCGCGCGCAGCGTCTTATGGTTCGCCTTCGCCCTGCTCGCCGTGCTCAGCGGCTACACCGTCTTCGAGACCATCTCGCCGACCGGCATCCTGTCGCGGGCGCTGATCTACGGGCCGTCGCTGGCACTCGGCTGGGTTCTCCTGCTGCTGCTCTTCGAGGTCCTCTACTCGCGCCGCGCGTGGTGCCGCTACGTCTGCCCGATCGGAATGACCTATGGTATGGTGGGCGCCATTTCGCCGCTGCGGGTCGAGTACCGGCTCGAACACTGCTTCCACGAAGGCGATTGCCGCAAGGTGTGCCTGGTGCCGCATGTCCTCGACGTCGTCATCAAGGGGCGCGCCGCCGACCTGAAAACGCCGATCGGGCCGGACTGCACCCGCTGCGGGCTGTGCGTCGATGTCTGCCCGAGCGGTGCTCTGGTCTTCGGCATCAAGGGCCTCAACAGGCTGCTCTGAACGGGGTTGCGCATGATCCGTTTCACCGACGTCGGCAAGGATTTCAGGAAGCAGCGCGTGCTCGACGGGGTCAACCTGGAGATCGCTCCCGGCGAGCGGATCGCCCTGATCGGGTCGAACGGCGCCGGCAAGACGACGCTGATCCGCTGCCTGCTCGGCGAGTACAGGCATCAGGGCGAGGTGACGATCGGCGGCCTGGCGCCGCGCAGCGAGCGCACGCAGGTCCTCGGCAAGGTCGGTTTCGTGCCGCAACTGCCGCCGCCACTGAAGATGCCGGTTGGCCAGTTGCTCGGCTTTGCCGCCGCCGTCTGCGGCACCGACGCCGAGCGCATGCACGCGCTTGCCCGCCGTCTCGGCCTCGACGTCGGCAGCATCCTGGCGCGGCCGTTCAATCGCCTCTCCGGCGGCATGAAACAGAAGCTGCTGATCGCCATCGCGCTTGGCCGCGATACCGAGCTGCTGGTGATGGACGAGCCGGCCGCCAACCTCGACCCGGAGGCACGCCACATCTTCTTCAACCTGCTCGCCGAGCGCCTTGGCAGCACGACGATGATCATTTCCAGCCACCGCCTCGACGAAGTCGCCTCACTCGTCAACCGCGTCGTCGAGATGGATACCGGGCGCATCGTCCTTGACGACCGCGTCGCCGAGGAGTCCCGCTTCTCCGCCCTGTTCGAGGTGCATCTGACGCTCGCGCGCGCCGACGCGGCGATCGCCCGCACCCTCGGCAGCTGGCAGTTTGCCGACCGGCGGGCGGGCGTCGAATGGCACGGGACGGTGTCCGGAGCCGACCGTCTGCGTTTTCTCGGCATGGTCGCGCGCTACGTCGGCCTGCTGTCGCGCATCGAGATGCACGAAGTCGACGCCGCGGTCGTCCTGCAATGAGGCGGCCAGCGCGATGAAGCGACGCAGCTTTCTCGAGATCCTCCCGCTCGCCGTTGCCGGCCCGTGCTGCCGGGCGGCGCTCGCCGGCGGGCTGGCGGTGTCGCTGGGTGGCTGCATCGGCGAACCGACCAGCGGTCCGGTCGACATCAAGTGGGACCGCGACGTCGACCCGCGTTGCGGAATGGTGATCAGCGACCGGCGCTTCGCAGTGCAGATCCGCGCGCCCGGCGGCAAGGTGGCGAAGTTCGACGACATCGGCTGCGCCATCTTCTGGCTGGCGCAGCAGCCGTTCACCGAGGAGACGCCGCAACTCGAGTACTGGGTCGCCGACTACCGCAGCGGAGGCTGGATCGACGCCCGGCGCGCGCACTACCTGGCGGGGAAGAAGAGCCCGATGGGCTATCACTTCGCCGCCCTCGCCGCTGCCGACGACGGGACGATCGCCTACCCCGAAATGAAGGCGCGCATCGTCGCGCGCGGCAAGTGAGGCGCCGGCGATGAACCCGCTCCTTCTCACCGCCCGCCTGGACATCGTCGAGTCGCTGCGCGCCCGCTGGTTCCTGATCTACAGCCTGGTTTTCGGCGGCATCGTCGCGCTGCTCTTCGCCTTCGGCCTGACCGAGTCGCGCGTGCTCGGCTTCATCGGCCTGTCGCGACTGCTGGTGACCTACATCCAGCTGACGATGGCGATCCTGCCGGTCTTCGTTCTCATCACCACCGTCCGCTCGGTCGCCGGTGACCGTGAGGCGGGCGTCTTCGAATACCTGCTGTCGCTGCCGGTATCGCTGTCCGCGTGGTTCTGGGGCAAGATCCTCGGCCGCTACGTGACCATCTTCCTGCCGGTATTCGCCGCCATGCTGGCCGCCGTCCTCTGGTCGCTGTTCCGGTCGATCGAGGTGCCGTGGGCGATGTTCTTCTATTACACCGGCCTGCTGGCGGCGATGGCGTGGTGCTTCCTGGGGATTGGCATGCTGATCTCGTCGCTGGCGCGCGGCACCGACGTCGCCCAGGGCGCTGCCTTCATGGTCTGGCTGACGATGCTGCTGTTCCTCGACCTGATCCTGCTTGGGGTGATGATCCAGGGGCGGGTGACCCCCGAAGTCGCGGTCGGCATCGCGCTGCTCAACCCGCTGCAGGTGTTCCGCACGGCGGCGCTGGCGATGTTCGACCCGCAACTGATCGTCCTCGGGCCGTCGGCCTACGTCATCCTCGATCTCTTCGGCAGCAGCGGTTACCGCGTCTATGCGCTGCTCTATCCACTCGCCGTCGGTTCGCTCTGCGCGCTGTTCGGTTATCTGAGCTTCCGTCGCAGTGACCTGCCGTAGCCTGCTGCGCCGACTGCGGCGCCTCGTCCTCACGGCACTCGTCGTGCTGCCGCTGGCGGCGGCGAATGCCGCCGAAGCGCCGTCGCCGTCCACGGCGCCGCTCTTCGCGCTGACGCTCGCCGATGCCGACAACCGGCCGCTGCCGCTCGAGTCGCTGCGCGGCAAGCCGCTGCTGGTCAATTTCTGGGCCCGCTGGTGCGCGCCGTGTCGCAAGGAGATCCCCGAACTGGCCGAGCTGCAGAAGCGCTACGGCAGCCGCGGGCTGGTCGTCGTCGGCATCGCCGTCGAGGACGCCGACCGGCGCGAGGCGCTCGCCGACTTTGCGCGCGCCCATGACATGAACTACCGCTGGCTGATCGGCGGCAGCGAGCGCAGCATCGAACTGATGCGGGCACTCGGCAACACCAGGTCCGGGCTACCGTTCACCGTCTTCATCGACCGTGACGGCCGGCTGCGGCAGGCGAGACTCGGCGCCATGAGCCGGGCGGAGATGGAAGACGCCGTGCGACGGCTCTTCTGAGTGGCGGCAGGCGCCGCCGTGCTCGTTGCCAGGCGGCGGCCAGTCTGGCGATAATTGAATTCCGCGGCAGCGGAGCGGTGGTACCTGACGCGAGTCCGGCAGCGCCGTCTGGAGGATGAAAATGAAAAGAATGCTGTTTCTGCTGTCGATGCTGCTCCTGACCGGCTGCGCGGCGCCGACCCTGCGCGGTACCGGCGATCTCGGCGTCGTCATCGAGCGCGCCAGCGGTCACGTGACCCTCGTCGATACCACCCGGCGGCAGCCTTACGCCCGCATCGGCGGCCTCGGCGACCTCTCGCACGCGTCGGTGGTGTTCTCGCGCGATGGCCGCCACGCCTACGTCTTCGGCCGTGACGGCGGCCTGACGAAGCTCGACCTGCTGCAGGCGACGATCGTCCGCCGCGTCCTGCAGTCGGGCAACGCGATCGGCGGCTCGATCTCGCAGGATGGGCGGATCGTCGTCGCGCAGAACTACAGCCCGGGCGGCATCAAGGCCTTCGACGCCGAGACGCTCGAGCTGCTGTCCGAGGTCCCCGCCGAGTACGCGCCGGGCAGCTTCTCGAAGGTCGTCGGCCTCGTTGACCTCAGCGGCAATCGCTTTGCCTACGCACTCTTCGACGGCGGCGAGATCTGGGTCAGCGATTTCTCCGATCCGACGAAGCCGCAGAGCCAGCGCTATCCCGCCGGCCTGCAGCCCTACGACGGGCTGGTGACTCCCGACGGCCGCTTCTACCTCGCCGGCCTGTTCGGCGAGGACGGCGTCGCGCTCCTCGATACCTGGCTGCCGGAGCAGGGCAGTCGGCGCATCCTGCAGGGCTACGGACGCGGCCAGGAGAAGCTGCCGGTGTTCAAGATGCCGCATCTGCGCGGCTGGTCGATGGCGCAGGGCCGTGCCTACCTGCCGGCGATCGGCCGCCACGAGGTGCTGGTGGTCGATGGCGGCAACTGGCAGGAGGTCGGCCGCATCCCGGTCAAGGGGCAGCCGGTGTTCGTCATGGCGCGCCCGGATGGCCGGCAGGTCTGGGTCAACTACGCCTTTCCCGACAACGGCTGGGTCGAGGTGATCGATACGCTGAGCGGCAAGGTGGTGCAGACCCTCGAGCCCGGCCGGGCGATCCTGCACATGGAGTTCACCCCGCGTGGCGAGCACGTCTGGCTTTCCGCGCGCGACGACAACAAGGTGGTGATCTACGACACCGCACGCTTCGAGAAGATCGCCGAGTTCCCGGCGCAGGCGCCGAGCGGCATCTTCTTCACCAGCCGTGCCGCGCGCACCGGATTCTGACCCCGATGATCGACAGCGGCGCCCTCGACTTCCGTCTGCTCAACGAGTTCCAGCGCGATTTTCCGCTCTGCCCGGCGCCGTTCGCCGAACTGGCGTCGCGTCTCGGCGTCGCCGAGAGCCTGGTGCTGCAGGGACTCGAGTCGCTGCGCCGCGAGGGCAAGATCGCTCGCGTCGGCGCAGTCTTTGCTCCCAAGCGCATCGGCGCCAGCACCCTGGCGGCGATGGCCGTGCCAGCCGGAAAGCTGTCGGCGGTCGCCGAGGCGGTGAGTCGCTTTCCGGAGGTGAACCACAACTACGAGCGCGAGCACCGCTACAACCTCTGGTTCGTCGTCACCGCCGGCTCGGAAGGACGGTTGCACGCGACCCTCGGCGCCATCGAGCAACTCGCTGACTGTCCGCTGCTGCGTCTGCCGATGCTGCGCGAGTATCACATCGACCTCGGCTTCGCCCTCGGCGGCAAGGCCGCGCCGAGCAGCAGGCGCGCCCCCGTGCGGCAGCCGCTGCTGCCGCCGAAGTCGCTCGACGAGCAGGAGCGGCGGCTCGTCGTCGCCCTGCAGGAGGGACTGCCGCTGTTCATCCGGCCGTTCTCGGTTCTTGCCAGCCGCATCGGCTGCGACGAGGGCGAAGTGCTCGAGCGCATCCATCGCTGGTGCGCCGAAGGCATCATCAAGCGCTTCGGCGTCATCGTCAGGCACCACGAACTCGGCTACACCGCCAACGCCATGCTGGTGCACGACATACCCGACGGCGCGGTCGACGAGGTTGGCGAGCAACTGGCGCGCGTCGATGGCGTCAATCTGTGCTACCGGCGGCCGCGGATCCTGCCGGACTGGCCGTACAACCTCTTCTGCATGATCCACGGTCAGGCACGCAGCGAAGTGGCGGCGGCGATCGCCGGGCTGCGCGAGCGGCTCGGTCTGGCGGACTACGCGCACGAAATCCTCTTCTCGCTGACCCGCTTCAAGCAGAGCGGCGCCCGTTATGCCTGAGCCGGCGCCGATCGACGCCGTCGACCGCGCGATCATCGATCGCCTGCAGGGCGGTTTTCCGATCAGCGAGCGGCCCTACGCCCAGGTTGCCGGCTGGCTGGGAATCGACGAGGGCGAACTGCTCGAGCGCCTCGGGCGCCTGCTGGCGACGCGCGTGCTGACCCGCTTCGGGCCGATGTTCCAGGTTGAGCGGATGGGTGGCGCCTTCGTCCTGGCGGCGATGGCCGTTCCCGAGTCCGACTGGCTGCGGGTGCGTGCGATCGTCGATTCGCTGCCCGAAGTCGCCCACAACTACCGCCGCGAGAGCGACCGCAACTCGGCCTTCAACATGTGGTTCGTCCTCGCCACCGAGAGCGCCGCCGGAATCGCCGCCGCCATCGGCCGCATCGAGGAGCGCAGCGGCCTGCCTGTATTTGCCTTCCCGAAGCTGCGGGAGTACTTCGTCGAAATGAAGCTGGCGGTGCGGACATGAGTCAGCCACTCGACGACATCGACCGCCGGCTCGTTCTGGCGACGCAGGGCGGCCTGCCACTCGTCGCGCGCCCCTACCATCAGCTCGCCGAGCAGCTCGGGGTATCGCCCGCCGAGCTGATGGCGCGGCTGCAACGGATGCTCGGCAACGGCATCATCCGCCGCATCGGCGCCGTTCCCAACCACTACGCGATCGGTTACACCGCCAACGGCATGAGCGTCTGGGATGTGCCGGACGAGGTGATCGACGAACTCGGCAACCGCGTCGGCGAACTCGACTTCGTCACCCACTGCTACCACCGGCCACGGCGGCTGCCGGAGTGGCCGTACAATCTGTTCGCCATGGTGCATGGCGGCTCGCGTGACGAGGTGCTGCGCCAGGTCGCGGAGATTGCCCGCCTGCTCGGCCCGGCCTGCCGCGCGCACGACGTGCTCTTCTCGACCGAAATCCTGAAGAAGACGGGCCTGCGCATCGGTGGTTGAGGCGGCGCTGGCCGCCCGTGTCGCTGCCGCCGTGTGCCGGGCGGAAGCGTCCCAACAGGCGATTGACCGCTCCGCGCGCTGGCGCTAGAGTGCGCTGCAGGTATCAAGGCAGGCGTATCCGGCCGGCCGGTCGCACCCGACAGGAGGATTCGGGCATGGCTTCGACAGAGACGCACAGGCGCGGCTTCATCCGCCATCCGGCGGATATTCCGGTCGATATCGCGGTCGGCGGCGCGCATCGCCGCGCAGCGCCACGGATGAAAGACGTCAGCGAGGGTGGTCTCGCGTGCCTCAGCCGACGGCCGCTGAGCGTCGGTGCGACGGTGGTGCTGTCGATTCCGCTCGTACAGCCGCCGTTTCGCGCCACCGGGGAGGTGGTCTGGTGCCGTCGGCAGGGTAGCGCGTACGAGGTGGGCATCCGTTTTGCCGATGCCGACGACTTCTTCGCCGCCCGTATGGTCGAGCAGGTGTGCCAGATCGAGCGCTATCGCCAGCAGGTCCGGCGCGACGAGGGGAGGGTACTCGACGCCGAGGCAGCGGCGCGCGAATGGATCGAGCGCTACGCTGCGGGCTTTCCTGTGCTTGGCAACCTCAACACCCACTGACGGGCCGGCGAGCGGGACGAATGGCGACCAACCGACTGCCGGTGACGCCGGCGATCCGCCTGCTGCGCGCCGCCGGCGCCGACTTCTCGGATCACCCTTACACCTACGAGGAGCGCGGTGGAACGGCGGCCAGCAGCCGCGAACTCGGCGTCGACGAACACGCGGTGATCAAGACGCTGATCATGGAGGATGAGCGCCGGCAGCCGTTGATCGTTCTCATGCACGGGGACCGCGAGGTGGCGACACAGAAGCTCGCGCGCCGGCTGGCGGTGAAGTCGATCGTTCCCTGCCGGCCGGAGGTCGCGCAGCGCCACTCGGGATATCTCGTCGGCGGCACCAGCCCCTTCGCCACCCGCAAGCCGATGCCCGTTTACATTGAGCGCAGCATTCTCGGCCTTGAGCGGATCTTCATCAACGCCGGCAGGCGGGGCTACCTGGTCGGTATCGCCCCGTCGGTCCTCGTCGATCTGCTGCAGCCCGAACTGGTGGAGGTCGCGGTCTGAAGGCCCTCGGCCGTTACCGGCGGGCCGTCGGCGCCGCCTTCGATCAGTCGCCGCCGGGATCGCCGGGTGCTTCGCTCTGTGGTGTGATGCGGACCGCCAGCGGCCGCGAGGTATCGAGGTGCAGGTCGCGCTGCGGGAAAGGGATGGCGATGCCGGCGGCCGCCAGCCGTTTCTCGATCGCGTAGCGCAGGTCGCTGTCCACCCGGCGGGCCGACAGATTGGGCCCGAGTTCGACCCAGAAGACCAGCACCAGCAGCAGCGCGCTGTCGGCGAAATCCTCGAAGAAGACCTCCGGCGGTGGATTCTTCAGCACCTCTCCGTGATCCTCGGCGCAGCCGGCAATGATTTCGGCTGCGCGGTGGGTTGGCGAGCCGTAGGCGATGCCGATCCGGACCTCGCGCCGGATGCGCGGGTTGGAGTAGGTCCAGTTGACCACCTGGTTCTCGAGGAAGCTCGAATTCGGGATCAGCGCCTCGACGCCGTCGAAGCCGCGCACCGTCGACGCGCGCAGGTCGACGGCGACGACGTGACCGGTCGTTCCCCCGAGCTGGATGATGTCGCCGACGCGGATCTTGCGCTCGAAGAGGACGATGATGCCGCTGATGACGTTCTTGATGATCGTCTGCGTGCCGAAACCGACGCCGATCGCCAGCGCGCCGCCGAGAAAGGCGAAAACCGTCAGCGGGATGCGCGCCAGGTTGAGGATGAACACCACCAGCAACACGCCGAGCGTGATCATCGCCCAGCGGCGGATGACGCTGGCGAGTTGCTGGTCGACGCCGAAGCGCTGCACCATCATCCGCTGCAGGCGCCGCGACAGCGCCGCGAACAGCCAGTAGCCGAGCAGGAAGAGGAGCAGCGCGCCGATGCTCTTGCCGACGGTGACGCCGTAGCTGACGGTGACGCTCTTGCCATCGATGAGCGTCGACTCGTCGACGGCGAACATCTCGAAGTTCCAGATCCCCTTCAGCGTTTCGCTGATCTGCACGGCGGCGAGCCGCCAGTCGACGGGGCGAGCGCCGCTGCCGCTGAAACCGAGATCACCGAGCCAGCGTTCGCTTTGCCGCAACAATCCCGTAGCCGTTCGCTCGACCCGCTGGTAGGCCATCGCCCGCTCGCTTAGGGCGGCCAGCAACTCCGCCTGCTGTGCCGCCGTCGCCGCATCTGCGGCGCTCGCCTCGAGGCGCGTCTCCTGCTCGCGGACCTCGCCGCGCGCGCCCTGTTCGAGCTGCTGGACGAGTTGGCGGCGGCTTTCGAGTTCGTCGCGCACGCGGCTCAGCCAGGCGACCACGGTCTGCCGCGTCGCCGCGTCCTGCGAGTGCAGGGCGACGTAGCGCTGCGCCCAGGCGTCGCTGTTTACCCGTTGCAGCGCCTGCAGCCAGCTCAGAGCCAGCAGGCGGATGCGGTCGCTCTCCAGTTGGGCATCGAGCAACTGCAGGCGGCGAGCGGCTTGCGGACTGGCATCGACGGCTGCCGCCGCGGCGAGCAGGCGCTCGCGCTCGGCGGCGCGGCGGCCGTTGTCGGCCAGCACCGCGTCGGCTTCGGCGTTGAGCTGCTTCAGCTCCTTGCGCACCAGCGCCTGCTGCTGCTCGAGTTCCTCCCGGCTCAACTGCTGCTCGGGCAGCACCCGCACCAGGACCCGTTCCATTTCGGTATCACGTGCCTGCAGCGTCTTCGCTTCGAGGGCGATCTTGTCCTTCGCCAAGCCGATGTTGTTGAGGTGGGCTTCCGCCAGGCGCCGGCGCAGCGCGTTCGTCTCGCGGTTGTCGCGCTCCTTGTCGAGTTCGGCGTCACCGCGGGCGCGGCTCAAGCGGTCCTCGGCCAGACGCACCGCTTCGCTGGCCTTGCGCTGCTCGTCGATCTGTCCGACCTTCAGCGTGTCGAGGGCCCGGTCGGCTGCGGCCAGCCGTTGCAGGTGGTGCCGCACGGCTTCCTGGGCGTCACGCAGCGAATCGACGCGCAGCGCCGAGTACGGCGGCGGACCGCTGAAGTCGGCGAGCAGGCTCGTCTGCTGCAGATCCGTGGCTTGCGACTTGCTGAGGTTGTCGATGCCGTCGAGGAGCTTGAGCTGCTCGCCGTAGGCGACGACGAGGAGGTCGAGCAGCCGATGCCGCTCGCTCGCCAGCGTATCCTCGGGTGCCCGCGCCGCGCCTTCCTCGAGGCGGATTGCCTGCTGCTGCCGGCGCGCCTCGGCCAGGCTGGCCTCGGTTTTCTCGCGCGGCTTCTGTGCCGGCTCGGCGCTCGCCGCTGCCGGCTCGCTCTTCGCCTTCGGCCACGGGAACTGCGCCTGTACCGGCGTGCCGAGCAGCAACACCAGGAGTACGAGCAGCGTCCGCCAGGCGAGTGACAGGTGCCACCGGCCAACTGAAGCAGCATGCACCAGGCGGCTGCGCCAGGGCGGCGAACGGTCGCGCCGACGAGCGGGCGAACGTGATGCACTGCCGCCGTCGCGGCAGATGCCGGTAGTACCGGCGAGGGGGGCAGGAAAGCCGTCAGCGGGTGTTCTCATCATATCGAAGCCGATGGTAGCGCAAAGCGGTCGCTGCATGCTGGTGCGCTGCGGTTATCCGAGATCTCGGCAGCTCGTCCGCCCGTCTGCTCGGTCCACTCCAACGTCCGTGCCGCTGACTGAAGGGACTCCTGGTACCTGTACGCCTGCACGTCCGGCAACGCTTTCCAGAAACCGTACCTGAATTCGACCTGCACGCGTCACGTGGCAGCAATTTTCACAGCCCCGCAGGAGGCCGCGTCGACCTGGGCGACCTGCCTGGCATGCTGAAGCCGGTGTGGGAAAGGCTGCAGTCGCGCATACAGCGCCGCCAGCGCGCGGCCCTGACGTAGCAGCACCGCGCGCCACCGCTCTGGGCTTCACGCTGGCCCTATTCCGCGTCGCTTTCCTGTTTTCCCTCCACCGCTGTTTCGGCCGTCAACCTGCAGGCATCGTCCCGCTTCCCTGCGGCGCACCATTCTCACCCGACAGCGCTTGCAGGCGCTGCACATAGCGCGCCGTGTCGGGAAACCGTGTGCGGAGCCGACGGTAGATAGCGACCGCTTCCGCGCGCGCTGCAGAATCGCCGGGAGGAATGGCGGCGACGTTGAGCAGCGACACCGCCAGATCATCCAGCGACTCCGGCGTGCCGCCCAGCCGCTCGACGAGCTGGCGTCTGAGCGCCAGGCTTTCGCGATACACCGCCTCGGCCTGCGTCCAGTCGCCCTGCGCCTGCGCCACGCCGCCCAGGTTGTCGAGCGACACCGACAGGTCGCGCTCGCTCGACCCATCGGCTTTCGCCTGCGCACGGCGCCTGGCCAGCGACAGTGCGCTGCGGGCAACGTGCTCGGCGTCGCCGGGCCGTCCGACGGCGAGCAGTTCGTTGCTGGCCTTCCAGGCAGTCGGCAGGAATGCTTGCTCGGCTGCCGATGCTGACGCCATCCGCTGCCATTCGGCAAATGCCGGCAGGCAACCGTCCTCTACGGCCCGTGTCGCCAACGGCTCCATTGACACCTGCACAGACGTCGGCGCAGTGTCGGGCAGCCAGCGCAACTCTTCGCTGAGGTCCCGTTTGTGCCAGATGTCAGGGGCCATGGCGCGCGTCTCGGCACGGAAATGCGCCGGCAGGACCAGCACCAGCGGCCGCTTCAGGTCGCGCTCGAGCAGGAAGCGGCGTTCGTTGAGGCGCGCGAGGAACAGCGTGCGGGCGCGGTTCCACTGCACGTCGCCGGGATGGCGCTGAATCGCAAACCACACACCGCCCGGCTGCGCCGAGAGATCGGCAAGGCGGTTGACCAGCAGGTCGACGGCCGCCTCCGGGTGACGAACGAAGCTGTCCTTCGCCTCGTGGCGATGCAGCGGTCGCCCCTGCATTGCCAGCCGCTGATCCAGCCAGTCAGCGAGTTGCAGCGAGGGACCGACGTCGGCGAACAGGAAAACCAGCGAGAAGCCATCGTACTGCCACTCAGGGTGACGCAGCAGATTGACGGCAACACGTTCGGTCGGCGCGTCAAGCGCCAGTGCGGGCAACATGGGCGTCGACCAGCTCACGCAACAGCGGATGCACGTCGTACCAGTCACTGCCGTTGCGGTAGTTCAGCACCAGCCGGTTGTCGAGGAAGTGGGCCAGCGTCGGCATCTCGCCATCCTTCTCGAGACAGGGGTCGTGCGTCCTGGCGATGCGCTGCAACCAGACCAGGTGCTCGCCCGGGATCGGCAACATCTCGCTGCGCGCCGCATTCTCGGCCGCTTTGACGGCGGTGGGTGACAGCGGCAGTTGCAAATCGTCGCGCACCGCCGGCAGACAAAGCCGGATCAGGCGGAAGAATTCGCGCAGGTCACCGCCGGAGCTGATCGCCAACTGGTCGAGAGCCTTCTGGTCAAACAACTGCGACCAGTCGGCATATCGCCTTTCCACCACCGTGCGCAGCACGGCCAGCCCCTCGAGATCGGGATCGCGGCTGCGGTCCTTGAAGACGTGCGTGCTGACCAGCCGGCGCGGGACCGCACCACCTATCTGAGCACCGGTGCCGGGGCCGAGCACCGACAGGTATGGTGGAATCGTATAGACGATGTGCAGCAGGGGCACGCGCAGGAGTTCAGCGTGGCCGAAAAAGAGATTGCGGACGCTCTCGTAGACGGCCATGGCCTCGCTGCCGACGCCACGAATCCGTTCCACCGAATCGATCAGCAGGACCACCTTGCACGCCGGTTCAGACGCTCTCTCGCGAACGAAACGCACGGCCTCGGCAAGGAAGTCGTGCGCTTCTCGCGCCAGTTGCGCCACATGGCCGCGCGCGGCTTCCTGCACGCGGCGCTTGAAATCCGGATCGCTCTTCAGGGCTGCCTTGATGTCTACGCCCGGCAATCGGGCCGCGAACTCCTTGACCTCGACTTTGGTCTGCATGAAGTCCGAGAACCGGTCCCAGTAGCTGCGATCCCCCGGTTGCCTTGCCTACTGCCCCGGATTCTGCAGCCGATCGCCGAACAGGCCGGCGATCGTTTCGTAGTGGCTGAGGACCGTTTTCTCGAAGAGTTCGGGGTGGACCCGGCATTCATACTCGCTGGTTGCCGAAAAACCTCCGGTGTAGCCGGTATTCAGCCCGCCGAAGCGCGCCGCCAGGCTGGCGACGTTGAGTGCGATGAGCGCGACGTTCTTCGCCGTGTCGGTTGCCTTGCTGCCGTCGCTGGTGGTATTGACGAGTTCGCCGATCTCGTCGGTGGCGACCGTCTCCTGCAGCGAGATGCGTGCCTTGTTGCCTTCCGGAGTGATGAAGGCGTAGCGCGTGACGGCGTCCACGAAGCTTGCCGCCGCCCGCGTGCTGACCTTGCCGCTGCTCCAGAAACTGCTGTCCGGAGTCAGTTGGCCGCCGAGAACGGTCAGACGGACCTTGAGCACCGTCGCGCCGAGGCCGGTGGCGATCCGGTTCTCGATCTGCTGCGTCTGGGCGGCGGCAAAGCCACCCGAGAAACGCGTGCCGAAGGTGAGGAAGTCGTCCTGCTTCTTGCGGCCGAAGGAAAAGCTCGGCATGAACTGCGTCTCGTCGATCAGGTGCAGCGGCAGCCCCCGCGCCGTGAAGAACAGTCCCTTGCCGGCTTTCGCATCCTGCTCGCTGGGCAGCGGTTGCAGCCCGGAGGCGGCGAGTTCGGCAAACTCGGGCAGGGCAGCGAGTTCGGCGTGCTCGACCACCTCGATGCCGCGGGCGCGCAACTGGGCGACCGTCTGTTCGTAGAACGCTTCGGTGATCGCCTGCAACTGCTCGTTGCTGCTGCCGACGAGCCGGATCGACACGTCGGAGTCGGCGCCGATCATCGCCTCGAGGCCGCTGAGGGACTTGCTGTAGCGCAGTTCGCTGACGAAATCGGCCATGAAGCTGGTGATCACGACGCGCTTCACCGAGGGCAGCACGTCCGGATTCTCGACGCGGACGATTTTCGCCGCCTGCGCCTTGAGGTCGGCCGGCGCGTCGGGGGCAGCGGCATTGACGGGCGCCAGTGCGACGACGAGGGCGGTGGCGAAGAGCAGCTTCCTGAGCAGGATTTTCACGGCGGGACTCCCGGCTGGTGGTCAAGGGCCGGCATTCTAACGCCACCGCGGCCGCCGCGTCGATCGCCGCCGCCGCTTCCGGGCGGGCGATGCCGACGTTCCGGCTGCCGTCTCGCCGCTGCGCTGACCTTGGCAGCATGTGGTCGTTCAGTCGGCTTCGATGCCCGCCCGCAGTGTCGCGGCCAGCACGGCGTCGCGCAAGGCCGCGTTGCGCGCCAGCGGACCGCCGAT
>DDUX01000001.1:0-149 GCA_002345025.1 Candidatus Accumulibacter iunctus
GTATCTGACACCGCTGCAGGAGTGGTCACGGCAGGTCAGCCACCAGATCAGCCGCAGCAGCAGCGTCGATGGCGCGCTCGAGAGCGGCGCCGAGGCGAAGACCGGGCTGCCGCTCGTCGGCTCGCCGTTCGCCCGCCCCCCCCCCCCCC
>DDUX01000001.1:427-37344 GCA_002345025.1 Candidatus Accumulibacter iunctus
CCCCCGCCTCACCACCGCCATTCGCAGCAACAGCACGTGGAAGACCGAGATTCGCGAACAGGTGCGCAACTCGTTCTCCGACCTCGCGCGGCGCTTCAACCAGCTCCTTTCCTTCGTCGAAGACGAACTGGGCAGGCAGGGCAGGGCGCGCGCACTGATCTTCGTCGTCGACGGCACCGACCGCCTGCGCGGCGACGAGGCCGACGCCTTCTTCATTTGCGACATCCACCAGTTGCGGCAACTGCGCGCCGATCAGTGTCCTCAACGAGCAGGGGCAGGTCGCTCAAAACTTCGACGCCATCGTCCGCCTGCCGATGGTCAAGCTGGCGGAGAAGGGCAGCGACGAAGCGATCGGCGTTTCCTGGCAGCGCCTACGAGAGTTCGTCCACCGGCGTCTGCCGGCTGAGCACTTCGCTGACGCGTCCACCCTGGACCGGCTCATCGCCGATTCCGGCGGCCACCCGCGCGACCTGCTGCGGCTGCTCAACTTCTGCTTCCAGGAGATCGACGAAGGCCCGATCACGCGACAGGTCGCTGAAACGGCTGCCCGCCGCCTGAGCACCGAGTACCGGTGTCTGGTGCAGCCCGACGACTTCGGTCTGCTCGCCGCGATCGACCACGCGGCAGCCGACTACACCCCCGCCACCATGCAGACGCGGCGTCTGCTCTACGATCTGGTGCTGCTCGAGTACAACAGCTACTGGTGGCAGACGCACCCGGCGGTACGGACACTCAACGGCTACCGCAGCGCGGTGGCGGCAATCGCCGGCGGCGATGGACCGCCTGCCGGCTGAGTCCCCGGCTGCTGCGCCGGGTGTGACCGTCGACAGCCCGGCGGCCGTTGGCGCGATCGACGGCCGCCACAGCGGCGACCTCCTGCGCCTGCAGCGGCTGCTCGAGCACGGCGACGGTTTCCAGCTGGTGTTCGCACTCTGCCTGTCGATCACCTACCGGCAGCGCATCATCGACGACATCGCCGTCCGCCACCCGGCAGCAACGACCGTCGACCTGCACGACGCCAGCGACCCGTCGGCGCTCCTCGACGCGTTGCGCGAACGGGCGGCGGAGCGGCAGCCGATCCATGTCGTCGGCGTCGAGAGCTGGCTGCGGCGTGCCGGGGCGCCGGCGCTGCAGGCGCTCAACTACCGCCGCGAATCGCTCGCGGCGGCGGTGCGCCGCACCCTCGTTGTCTGGCTCGAGCCGGGAACGATCACCCGCTTCGCCCGCGAGGCGCCCGACCTCTGGGCCTGGCGGGAGGGGGTGCTCGACTTCTCGCACCCGCCACCACAGCGGGCGGCGGTGCACCAGCAGGCGATCTTCATCGGCAGCGCCGAACGTCGCGAGCGCGAACGGCGCCTCGCCGAGATTGCCGCGCACCTGCAAAGCGTTGCCGATCTCGCCGGAGCCGATGCCGGTCTGCTGCTCGAGGCGAGCGAGATCGAGCAGGCACTGGGCCACCCGGAGGCGGCGATGGCGTACGCTGAAGCGGCGCGCGCGATCTTCCGCCGCATTGACGACCGACGCGGCGAAGCATTTGCGGCGGGTCGGGTCTCCGACATCCTGCAGGCGCGCGGAGCGTTCGACGAGGCGCTGCGGATCCGGCTGGAAGAACAGCTGCCGGTCTATGAACGGCTCGGCGATGTACGTTCGAAGGCAGTGGCGCGCGGGCGAATCGCCGACATCCTGCAGTTGCGCGGCGCACTGGACGAGGCGCTGCGCATCCGGGGCGACGAAGAGCTGCCGGTCTATGAGCAGCTCGGCGATCTGCGCTCGAAGGCGGTGACGCAGGGCAAGGTTGCCGACATCCTGCAGGCGCGCGGGCAGCTCGAAGAGGCGCTGGCGCTGCAGGAAGAGCGGCTGCCGGTCGCCGAGCGGATGGGCGACATCGAAAGCATCGCGCACATCAAGTACTCAACCGCCTTGCTCCGCCTGCAACTCGGGCAGCACACGAGCGGCGGGCTGCAGCGGATTCACGACGACCTCACCGAAGCCTTCGCGATCAGTCGGCAGCTCGGCCGTCCCGACGGTATCGGCTGGGTCGGCCAACTGCTGGCATCGGTCCTGGCGACGTCTGGCGAGCGCGACCACGCGCTGCAGGTGCTGGCACTCGCCGAAGCGGCCTTCGTTAAGCTCGAGGACGCCGCCGGAATGGCGCAGGTGCGCGATCTGCGCGCAGCGATCGGCGCTGGCTGAGGCTGCTGCGGCGCGGCCCGAGTTACCGCTCCTGTCGAACCCGCTTCCGGCTCGGGAAGCGCCGCGCGCCGCGCCCCTGACGCAGCCTGCCGTGCTGACATTCCAGCGCGGGGCTTCGCAAGCACTGCTCCGACCGCGATCAGCGCCACTCGAAACGGGCCGATCGCAACGCGTCGCCGCGCCGTTGCGGCGACGTTCCTCGGCGCCAGATCGGGCCGCTGGCGCACGGCCGTCAGCAACGTGTGGGCACGACTTGTGGAACAATGGCGGGCCCGCGGCGTTCTCCGATCGCGGGGACTCCCAACGGTGCCGCTGCGCCGGTGCGCCCGGGCTTTCTTTCAACCACCGGAGCCGACGACGCTACCCTGCCGCCCGGCCCACTGCCAAACCTCAAAGGCCATTCCATGCGCTTGCGTCTGTTTGCCCTGGCCGTCGCGGCCCTGCTACCCATCCTCGCTGCCGCGCAGCCGAAATCCACTGCCGAAGACGACGAAGACCTGAAGTTCGAGGAGTCGATCCGCAACTTCGGCTTCGTCTCGGGTGCCGCGTATCAGTGCCTGCCCGAGGCCGATCGCAACGCGCACGACCGGGAGGTGCTCAAGGCCTATTCGGGCCTCGTGCGGCTCTTCGGTTCCGACCGCGCCTTCTTTTATGCGGCGGCCTTCGGCGCCGGCACCAGCATGGCGATCGACAAGGCGAAGTGCGCGACCTACATCGAGGACTTCCGCGCTGCGATGAAGTCCGGCAGCCGTGGCCAGTAAGGGGGGTGCGATGACGACGACGCTGATTCGGCTGGCCCGAAGGGCGCTGCACGTGACGCTCGTGCTGGCGGTGGTGGCGACGTCTCTGCCGGCGACCGCCGGCAACTGGGGGGCGCGACGCGAGTACCGTGAGGGCATGCGCGAGATCGCCCGTGAGCGGCGTGAGATGCGGCGCGAGGTGCGCCGCGAGGTGCGTTATGGCCGCTGGGACCGCGATCGCGACCGCCGGGGGGATATCGTCGCCGGCGTCGTGCTGGGCGCGGTGATCGCCGCCGCGGTGCGCGGCAGCACGCCGCCGCCGCCCGCGCCGGGACTGTGCTGGTACTGGTCCGACTCGTACCGGGAAAACGGTTACTGGGATCGCTGCGGCGCCTACTGAGCGGCAACCCGGCCGGCGATGCCGGGCCGCGCGGGAGGAGGGTCTGTGCCGCCAGGATCGTCCCTTCTGACGTTCAACGCCCAGCGCCGTCAGTGCGGCACATGGTGGCCATGCGGGCAGCCGAATCACCAGCGAACCCCTTGACGCCGCGCGCCGCGCCGCGCACCATTTTGACCGCATCACCGTCGTGCCCATTCTGTGCCCCTTTTTCTTTCGTTGCGTACTGACCGTTCCGACAAGGAGATCCCGCTGATGAGCCAGAACCTGATTGCCCTCAACCTTTCCCCAGACGATGTCGCAGCCATCGATGCCGCGTTGACCACCCTCGAGACGCGCTTCGCCGGTCTCATCGAACTTTCCGCCGACGATCGCCGCAGCCTGGCGAAGATGGGCGACAAGTCGGAAGCCTTCTGCCGTCATACCCTGATCGTTCTCGGCCAGAACCGGCAGATCGTTCCGGACGAGCTCGACCTTGCCGCGGCCGAAGCGGACCTGCAGCAGCTCGATCTGTTGCGGCCACGCGTTGCCCGCCTGCGCCGCCTGCTGACGCGCGCCGACGACACCGAGATGGCGCTCGGCAGCGACGTCCTCGGCGCTGCGCTCGAGGGCTACGCACTGGCGAAGGTCTTCGGCAAGGGCGCTGGGCTCGACGCTCTGAAGGATGTCGTCAGCGTCCGCTTCAGCGGCCGGCGGAAGAGTGGCGGCGCGGCGACTCCCTGAAGGCCGTCGCTGGCCGGGCCGCACGCAGCCCGCCGCTCGGCCGGCGAGGCTTTGCGCCCGGCCGCCGCAGCTCGCCGGTCGTTCGGCGAAGCCCGCAGCCGGGCCATCGAAGCCCGCAGCCGGGCCATCGAAGCCCGCAGCCGGGCCATCGAAGCCCGCAACCCGGCCCGCGAGGCGCGCAGCCCGGCAAGCGGAGTTCTCTGCCGAGCAATTGGAGTTCGCAGCTCGACGGGCGCGACCGATCGTCACGCCGTTGCGCCGCCTGACCGAGACGGCCGAGACCAACGTTGGCGAGCGGCACCTCGATCTGCGGGCGCCGGAGGCGGGCAGCGACGCGACGGCCCGGCTTGCCAGCGCCTGCAAGCAGCGGCTGCAGCAGGCGCTGGCAAGCGAGGAGAGGGAGTCGCCTGCTGATCGAGAAGCAGAGCGACACTGGTTCGGCTGCACCGACACCGCTGTCCTCGACGAAGATGGCGAAGTCGTCGCCATCTTCGGCGTCGGCGACATCGACGCTCGCAAGGAGGCCGAGGAAGCACTCTTCGAAGCCAAGGAGCGCGCACCGGTGACGCTGCATCCGATAGGCGACGCGGAGCGCCTGTCGTCCGACCGGATTGACCGCCAGGTGAGCGGCATTACCGGGTAGCGTAGCTCAACACCACGCGCCCCTTCCGGTCGCGGCAGTCCGCTGTCACGCACGTCGGCGTCGATCCGCGGGCAACCCCGTAGCGACGCAGTGGATGCACCTGCCTCCGGGCAACGCCGTAGCTGCGAAGCAGCTTGGCAACGGCTTCGAGACGCTGGTTTGCGATCGCCAGTTCGTAGGAGGCGCTGCCCAGGCCGTCCGCGTACGCGGTCAAGGAGACCACCTGCTCCGGATGATCCTTCAACCGCGCCGCATGCAGCCGCAGCTTGTCTTGTCCGACGGGATCGATGTAGGTGGCGCGCCGGGCGAAGTAGATGCTATCGGCTTCGCTCGCCGCGACGGCGTCCGTACTCCGGGCTGGCGGCGCCTGATCCGACGGCAGTCCGGTGGCTGCGGGCGCGCTGGATGACCCCGGCGGTAGCGCTTCCGAAGGCGACTGGGGCAAGGTGGTACAGCCGATGAGCACGACGCCGAGCAGCAGCAGGGTCAGGCTGGAGCGCTGGAACCGGAGCCTCCCGCTCGTCATGGCACGTTTCGTACCATCTCGGCCAGCGGCATGCTGGCGAAGGCATCGTCTCGTCCGGGGAGATGCAGGATCAGCTCAGATAAATTGATATGCAATGTTTTCAGCGCGACTTCCGGGATGGCGGCGAGCGCTTCGGGCAGTGCGCCTTCGGCTGACCCCGGTAGCGCAGCGATCGCCTTTGCGCCGTCAGGGGCGAGATGGAGACCGAGTCGGCGGTGGTCCTCCTGTTTGCGCGTCTTGACGAGGCATCTTCGAGCAGCCAGTTTTTCGACGAGCTGGCTACAGGTCGACTGATGTATGGCCAGACGTGCCGCGAGTTCGGTCACTCCGATCCCCGGGCTGCGCTGAACCTCCTGCAGAACCCACATCTGCGAACCGGATAGCCCGCAGTGCTCTTCCACCTCACGGAAATACTGGCGCATCGTGCCGTAGATCACGCGGAACTGCTGCAGTACCGCCAAGTGAACTTGTGGCGCGGAATCCGGCATTGGCAGCGTCATCGGGCCTATCCTGTTGCTCTCGTCGAGAAAGCCTATTATATTGCTGACCAATGCAATGGCGATCGGTTTTTCTTCGTGCAGGTCCTCTGCGCAATGACCGTGTGCAAGGAGGCTGGTCACGATTTTGCGGAGCCCCTGAGCGAATCGGCAAGGATCCACGACGCGATGTTCAATTCGATCCAGATTTTCGGCATGGCGCTCCTTGGCGGTCTGGGCGCAGGCGAGCTTTCTCGTCGCGTCGCGTCCTTGCCACGAACGACGGGCTACGTCGTGTTTGGACTGCTGGTCGGCCAGAGCGGACTGGGATGGATCACGCCCTACGACATCGAGGCCAACCAGCTTTTCATTGATCTCGCACTCGGCCTGATCCTGTTCGAGCTGGGCTATCAGGTGCCGCCCGTGGCCGCCAGCGAAGGATGGAGCCGACTGCGCGCGGGGATACAGATCTCCCTGACGACAGGATCGGCCATCGCTCTGGCAATCCTGGTCCTCGACTTCTCCGTCCCTTCGGCAGTCTTTGTTGCCGCCCTCTGTCTGGCCACTTCACCAGCGATCACGATCGCCACCTGCAGCGACGTCGGTGCCAAGGGCGAGAAGACCGGCCTGCTTTTTACCATGGTGGCGGTCAATGGGTGCGCTGCCTTTGTCGCCGCCGTTTGTTCAATGCCCCTCCTGCTTGCGGACGAGGCAATCCGCAACCCCGCCGGAGCCTGGAGCGCAGCCCGGGAACTCGGGACGGCTGTCGTTCTCGGCTGTGCCTGCGCCGCGCTGGCGCTGCTTGGCTCTCGCCTCCTGGAACGGCGCCCGGAACACCAGCACCTGCTGATTCTGGGCACCATTGTCATCGGCGTGGGCAATGCCATCTACCTGGATGTCTCGGTGCTGCTGCCGATGCTGCTCTTCGGCTATCTGACGCGGGCTCTTGACCGGAAGAAGCAGGTCGTTGCCATCCGGATCGCCAGTGACGCCAGGATCTTTCTCGTCGTCACTTTCGTTCTTGCCGGCGCCGTCCTCGATGTTGGCGTGCTCGTCGCCCATTGGCTGGAAGCCCTGGTGCTGGTGGTCGCCCGCTTCACGGGACAGATCACCGGCATCTTGTGGAATCGGCATCGCCTGCGCTTGAACACGGCATCTGCAGCCTACCTGTCGCTCGGGCTGCAGCCGATGTCGAGCGTTGCCCTGGTTCTGCTTGCCAACGTGCAGACGCTCTACTCCGGTCTTGAGCCACGACTGACAGGCGCCTTGCTGGCGACGATTGTCCTCATGCAGTTGTTTGGCCCCTTGGCCACGCAGACGGCGATCAAGGGCTTCGGTGAGGCAACCCGCCTGCAATCGCGCGACCCGGCGGTAGAGCAGCCTGCCGCCAACCGGGCTTCTGCGGGAGGAGATCGATGAGCAGACGCCCCTTGCGCATTGCTCTCTCCGCACCTAGATACCATCATCTGGCGATCAGGGCATTGGGCCGGGATCTGTGGGTCGAAGCGTGCAGCACCGGTGACGGCCTGATCGAAGCCATCCGCCTGCAAGGCCGGTCGTATGTTCTTGGCCTGCAGTGGCACCCGGAGTTCCATCCACCCGGTAGCCCGGAACTGCTGGACTGCACACCGATCCTCGACGAATTTCTCGCGGCCGCTCGCGGTCGACTCTGGTGAGTCGAGCCAACTGATGATCAACGATATGCTGTCGCCGGCACGGGTTGCCTGGGAGGACTTGCAGGAGCGTCTGTTCTTTCTGCCACCTTTCCCCGAGGCACTCGATTCCCTGGCCTTGTTCAGCATGCTTCTGATCGTCGGTCTGCTGTTCGGCGAGTGGCTGCGAGCCCGACTGGGCTGGCCGAAAGTCATTGGCTACGTTCTGGCAGGGACGCTGTTTGGTCCCTCCGTGCTCGGCTGGATCAGCATCGAGGCTCTGGCGCAGACGCGACCAATTGCCGACGCGGCACTCGGACTCCTGATGCTCGAGATCGGGCGACGCCTGGATCTGCGTTGGCTCAGTCAGCATCGCGATCTGCTTCGGGCAGCCCTTGCCGAGATCACCCTGTCCTTTACGGCCATCTTCCTTTTTGCCTGGGGAGTGGTTGGGCTGATACCGGCTTGGGCGGCCGCAGCTGCGGCCGTCACCATGGCCTCGGCGCCCGCAGTCGTCTTGCTGATCGTCGAGGAAGCCAACGCGCAAGGGCAGGTTACCGAACGAGTGATCATGCACACGGCGCTGAGTGCGGCTGCGTCATTCGTTGTGTTTGCCGTCGTCGTCGGCGTCGTCCATGCGGAATACAGCGACGACTGGCTGAGTTTAGTGGTGCATCCGCTGTGGGTTGTGGTCGGTGCCTTGATCATCGCCCGGCTGATGGTGCTTCTCGCTCTTTTGGCCGCATCCCGGTTGCCGAAGCGCTCACTGGCACAGATCGTCATCCTCGTTGCCACAGCGTTGCTCGCCGTCGGCATTGCACGCACGCTGGCGGTGCCGGTTTTTCTGACGCTTTTCCTGATGGGGGCGATCCTTTCGTTCAGCGATCGGGAGAGAACACTCAGCTATACCAACCTGCCGGAAGGACACTGGTTGCTGGCCATCATCCTCTTCGTCGTCGTCGGCGCGTCGCTGCCCTGGCAAGACTTCGCCTGGCTGACCGGCTTGCAGGCGCTTGGTCTGTTGCTCGTTCGGGCGGTGGCCAAAGTGGCTGCCCTGGCGTGGGCTGGCGGCGGCTTGGCCAGCGCCAGGCGCGTTCTGGTGGGAATTGGCATTCAACCACTATCAGCAACGGCCGTCTTCATGGCCTATGAGATCGCCGGACTCTATCCGGAAATCGGCCGTTCGTCGCTGTCGCTGCCGCTGTTTGCGGCTGCCATCATGGAACTGACCGGCCCCGCGCTGTGCCGCTTTGCCCTGGTGCGAGCTGGCGAGACCGCGGCGACGGACAGCCGCAAGAGAGGAGTGGCATGAGCCAGGCAATCGCCGAATTCAGACAAAGCCAAGCACTGACCCTGGGGGTCGAGCTTGAGTTGCAGCTGCTTTCCGTGCGTGATCTTGATCTGACGCGCGGAGCGACCGATCTCCTCGGCAGTATGGACTACGATGGCCGCTTTGGTGAGATCAAGCTTGAAATCACCGAAAGCATGATCGAGGTCAGCACGCTGCCGCGGACTCTGGTCGACGGCATTGCTGCCGATCTGGTGGGTCTGCGACAAACGCTCGTCAAGCAGTGCGCGCGCAACCATATCGCCGTTTGCGGCGGCGGCACCCATCCCTTTCATCGCTGGTCGGAGCGCCGGATATGTCCGGGTGACCGCTTCGCCGAGATCTACCAACGCTATGGCTATCTCGCCAAACAATTCACGGTCTTTGGTCAGCACATCCACGTCGGCTGTGCGTCCGGTGACGACGCGATCTGGTTGACGCAAGCGCTGGCGCCCTATATGCCTATTTTCATCGCTCTGTCGGCGTCTTCGCCCTTCGTCGATGGCGAAGACACCCTGTTCCAGTCCGCTCGCCTGAACGCCGTATCGGCCTTTCCGTTGAGCGGGCAGTGCCCGGCGTTGCGCGACTGGGCCGAGTTCATTGAACACTTTTCCTTCCTGCAGTCCTGCGGCATTGCTCGCAGCATCAAGGATCTTTACTGGGACATTCGTCCCAAGCCCGAATTCGGCACTGTGGAAATCCGCGTTTGCGATACGCCATTGACCGTCGAGCGAGCAGCGGCATTGGCAGCCCTGGCACAAGGCCTGGTACGCCATCTCCTGCGAACTCGACCCGCGCTCAACACGCAGCAGCACCTGCATGTCGCCCGCTACAACAAGTTCCAGGCTTGTCGCTATGGTCTGGACGCCCGAATCTCTCATCCGATCGGTCTGCGACAAGTCTCGTTGCGCCAGATCGCCGGCGAGTTGCTGGTCGTGCTGGCAGAGGATGCCAGCGAACTGGGTTGTTCCGCATGGCTGGAACTGCTCGACGCCTCGCTGGCGGTGGAGATCTCCGACGCCAACTGGTTGCGCAGGCGTCAGGCCGTCCACGGCAACCTGAACGATGTCGTTCGTGAGGCAGCGACGCGCTTTGGCAGAGCAGAGCGCATGCCGCTTGCGGAGACGTTCCGATGAAGTCCTGGCTGGCGGTGCTGCTGTCAGCGATGGTGGCCTGGGCGTGGCCATTGCATGCGGCAGAGGAGTGCGCCATCGAGTCGGTCGCGAGGAGCACAAGGAGTCTCGGCCCATGGATCGACCAGAATAACTGGCTGGCAGCTGAAAATCTCCGCGTCGGTTTGCAGTCGGCCGGCAGCTTCATGCCTTTGCTGAGAATCGATGCAACGACCGAAGAACGCATGCTCCGCCCGGCGTCGCGACTGCTCGAACTCGACAGGATCAGTGCCCGCGACCCGCTCGATCAGCAACAGCGAGATGTCGGGTTCTTGCTGGTGACGCGGTTGTCTGCTGATGGCGTGCTGGTGCTGCGCGACGGAAAGGTTCTGAGTGAGCACTACTGGAACGGACTGACGGCGAAAGACCAGCGGTTGCTGCTTGGCGGGACCCGACCACTGCTTTCCCTGATGGGTGCAATGGCTGTCGCACAGGGCAAGCTTTCCCCGGATCGCTCGATCATCCGGCACATTCCAGCCCTGGGCGTGCAGACCGGGTTGCGCAAGCTGTCGATCCGGCGGCTGCTGGAAGGAGAAAGTCGCTTCGACTGGTCGCCACAGGAGATTGATGACTGGCAGGCAGCCGCTGGATGGCACTCAGGCACGATCAACGGAGGGATTCGGGCGTGGCTCCGTCAGCCCGGCCGCTGGGAAAGGGACTTCGCCAACACGCCCGCGCTCGGTGAAGTTGGGCCCGACGGTGATCTTCTGATCTGGGCGATCGCCGAAAGCTACCGCATGCCGCTGGCGCAGGTCTTTTGCGAGGAAGTATTCCGCAAACTCCGTCCCGAGACCGCCGCCCTTTGGCTGACCGACTCCCAGGGCACCGAACTGTCGGCCGGATTGGCGCTCTCGCTGCGCGATTTTGCCCGTTTCGGACAACTGCTGATCGACGCCAGGAACAACGGCCGACGCAGCCGGATTCCATCCTGGTTCATCGAAACGCTGACCGCCTCGGCAGGGCTGCGAACAGCGAAAACGCCGGAACTTGCCGGTCTGCGAAAAGGCAGCGAATTCCGCTACGGCTTTGTTCACCTGGGTGGAGCACAGAACCGCATCGCCATCATCGGCCCGTACGGCAACAGCCTGTACGTCGATTTTGATCGTCGACTGGTGATCGCCGTTTATGCGGCCTATCCACGGGCGCACACGGCCGCGATGCGGGCCACGCTCGAGCAGGTCTGGGATGCCCTTGGTTCGGTAGCGCAGCCGGTGGGCAAGCGTTGAGCGTCCTCCGTCGAAGCCATCGCTGCGTTACTGGAGCCGTCTCCTCCTGCCGCGCACCGTGGTCCGCCACCAGCGCACGGTGGCCGTCGCAACCGGCGATGACTTGCTGGCCTATTGTGGCTGGCTTGCTCGAACAACCTGCGCCGCTACCAGCGCCGGAGCGGCGATCATTCGGTCATGCTACGGGTTGTTCGTGAACCCCGCGAGATCGGCGCGGCGGTAAGCCGCTACGGCGACGTCGAGAGCGCCGGCTGGAAGGCCAGGACGGGTAACGGCGATCGGAACTGACAACCCGCAAGGACGCTTCTACCAGCAGTTGCTGTTTGACTTCGCCACCTCGGGCCAGGCCCGGGTCGCCGAACTCTGGTTCGACGAGCGGCTGGCCGCCTCGCGCCTCGTGGTTTGCCATGGCCGCATGTGGATCATGCTGAAGACCACCTACGACGAGTCGCTAGCCGCCATGGCCCCGGGGCGGCAGCTCCAATACGAGGCCCTGCAGGTCGCCGTCGCCGACATGCCGGCCGGCGTCGTCGAGTTCTGTACCAATGCGACGCGGGACCAGACCGAGTGGGCGACGAATCTGCGCGATGTCTGCCACCACCAGCTCTACCGCATCACGACCGTTGCCGATATCCACGGCATCGCCCGCGTGCTCAGGTGCCGGTTCGCCGGTGGCGAAGCGGCGGAGGCTTCGCTGGCCTTCGATGCGACCAGCGTCGCCGTCTACCGCAACCCGGCCGCGATTCCTGAAGCGGTGCGTTCCCTGTTCGACGCCGCCGCTTCCCGCGAGGTGGAGCTTTCCCTGGAGTGGTTCGCCAACATGCAGGCCGCGGTCTTCGGCGGCGACGATAGCATCCGTTACTACGGCGCCGAGTTGAGGATCGGCAGGCCGGCGGCGTGGGAGGAGTCGCTGGGCTGAGTGCGGGAACGGCTGCCGGGCCACCGCCGGCAGTGCTGCCACTCGTGCCGCGCGCGCCGAGCGCGGCGCGCGGCACCGCCGCCGTGATAGAATCGCGGGCTTGATCAAGACGACGACATGGCCCCCAGAAGTCGCGTCACCAGCGGAAAGAAGATGGAAGCCTTCGCCAAGGAAACCCTCCCGATCAGTCTCGAAGACGAGATGCGCCGTTCGTATCTCGACTACGCGATGAGTGTCATCGTCGGGCGCGCGCTGCCCGACGCCCGCGATGGTCTGAAGCCGGTGCACCGGCGCGTTCTGTTCGCCATGCACGAGCTGTCGAACGACTGGAACAAGCCGTACAAGAAGTCGGCGCGCGTCGTCGGCGACGTCATCGGCAAGTACCATCCGCATGGCGACACGGCGGTGTACGACACCATCGTGCGCATGGCGCAGGATTTCTCGCTGCGCTACATGCTGGTCGACGGGCAGGGCAACTTCGGTTCGGTCGACGGCGACAACGCGGCGGCGATGCGCTACACCGAGGTGCGCATGGCGCGCATCGGCCACGAGCTGCTCGCCGACATCGACAAGGAAACGGTCGATTTCGGGCCGAACTACGACGGCTCCGAGGAGGAGCCGCTGGTGCTGCCGGCGCGCATCCCGAACCTGCTGATCAACGGTTCGTCGGGCATCGCCGTCGGCATGGCGACGAACATCCCGCCGCACAACCTCGGCGAGGTGATCGACGCTTGCCTGGCTCTGCTCGACAACGCGGCGGTGACGATCGACGAACTGATCGACCTGCTGCCGGCGCCCGATTTTCCGACCGCCGGCATCATCTACGGCGTCGCCGGCGTGCGCGAGGGCTACCGCACCGGTCGCGGCCGCGTCGTCATGCGCGCCAAGGTGCATTTCGAGGACATCGACCGCGGCAACCGGCAGGCGATCATCGTCGACGAACTGCCGTACCAGGTGAACAAGCGCACCCTGCTCGAGAAGATCGGCGAGCTGGTCAACGAGAAGCGCATCGAGGGCATCTCCGACCTGCGCGACGAGTCCGACAAGTCCGGCATGCGGGTGGTGATCGAGCTCAAGCGCGGCGAAGTGGCGGAGGTGGTGCTCAACTGCCTGTACAAGCAGACGCAGTTGCAGGACACCTTCGGCATGAACATGGTGGCGCTGGTCGATGGCCAGCCGCGCCTGCTGAACCTGAAGCAGATGCTCGAGTGCTTCCTCTGGCACCGGCGCGAGGTGCTGACGCGGCGCAGCGTCTTTGAGCTGCGCAAGGCGCGCGAGCGGGCGCACATCCAGGAAGGCCTGGCGGTGGCGCTCGACAACGTCGACGAGATCATCGCCCTGATCAAGGCCTCGCCGACCCCGGCCGACGCCCGCCGCGGGCTGATGGGCCGCCTCTGGCACTCGCCGACGGTGGCCGAGATGCTGGCGCGGGCGGCGCTCGACGCGACCCGCCCGGAGGGGCTCGGGATCGAGTACGGCCTGTCGAAGAGCGGCTACCTGCTCTCGGAAGCGCAGGCGCAGGCGATCCTCGAGTTGCGGCTGCAGCGGCTGACCGGTCTCGAGCGCGACAAGATCGTCGGCGACTACGCCGAACTGCTCGAACGGATCGCCGACCTGATGGACATCCTGGCGCGGCCGGAACGGATCACGGAGATGATCCGCGACGAGCTGACGGCGATCCGCGCCCAGTTCGGCGACAAGCGGCGGTCGGAGATCGTCATCAGCACGCAGGATCTGGGGATCGAGGATTTCATCACGCCGCTCGACATGGTGGTGACCTTGTCGCATACCGGCTACATCAAGTCGCAGCCACTTGCCGACTATCGCGCGCAGCGCCGCGGCGGCCGCGGCAAGCAGGCGGCGGCGATGAAGACCGACGATTTCATCGATCACCTGTTCGTCGCCAATACGCACGATTTCATCCTCTGCTTCACCAACCGCGGCCGCGTCTACTGGCTGAAGGTCTATGAGGTGCCGCAGGGGACGCGCACGAGCCGCGGCAAGCCGATCGTCAATCTCTTCCCCTTCGAGGAGGGCGAGAAGATCAGCGCCATCCTGCCGGTCAAGGAGTTCACCGACGACCGCTTCATCTTCATGTGCACGGCACAGGGGACGGTGAAGAAGACGCCGCTGTCGGACTTCTCGAACCCGCGGCGCAGCGGCATCATCGCCGTCGCGCTCGACGCCGACGATGTCCTGATCGGCGCCGAGATCACCAACGGCACGCAGGACGTCGTGCTGGTGTCGGATGTCGGCAAGGCGGTGTGGTTCGACGAGGAGGATGTGCGGCCGATGGGGCGCACGGCGCGCGGCGTCCGCGGCATGCGGCTCGGCGAGCAGCAGCAGGTGCTGTCGCTGCTGATCGCCGACAACGATCAACAGACGGTGCTGGTGGCGACCGAGAACGGGTACGGCAAGCGCACCGCGCTGGCCGATTTCCGGCATTCGGGCCGCGGTACGCAGGGGGTGATCGCGATCGCCGCCAGCGAGCGCAATGGCCGCGTCGTCGCCGCGCGTCTCGTGCGCGACGACGACGAGATCATGCTGATCACCACCGGCGGCGTGCTGATCCGCACGCGCGTGCGCGAGATCCGCGAACTCGGGCGGGCGACGCAGGGGGTGACGCTGATCGCGCTCGACGCCGGCGAGAAGCTCGCCGGTCTCGAGAAGGTCGTCGAGAGCGAGGACGAGGGCGCGCTCAACGAGCCGGCGGGCGAGCCGCCGGCGGCAGCGCCCGACAACGCTCCGGCGGCCGATCCGGACACGCCGGCGGCGGAATGATGAGTCTGCCGTTGCCGCTCGCGCGCTGCCGGCGGACGTCGCGGGCGAGCGTATGAGCGACGATCTGCAAAGCGAGCTGGCGGCCGTCCGGCGGCAGATCGACGCGCTCGATGGCGAATTGCTGGCGCTGCTCAACCAGCGCGCGCGACTGGCGCAGCAGGTCGGCGCGATCAAGCTGCGGCACGGCGAGGCGGGCTTCATCTACCGCCCGGAACGCGAGGCACAGGTGCTGCAGCGGATCCAGGGGATGAACCCGGGGCCGCTGTCGAACGAGAGCCTGACGTGGTTCTTCCGCGAGGTGATGTCGGCCTGCCTGTCGCTCGAGCAGCCGCTCGGCATCGCCTTCCTCGGCCCGCTCGGCACCTTCTCGGAGAGCGCGGCGGTGAAACATTTCGGCCACGCGGCGCGCCTGCTGCCGCAGATTTCGATCGACGACGTCTTCCGCGAGGTCGAGGCGCTGCACGCCGACTACGCCGTCGTGCCGATCGAGAATTCGACCGAGGGCGCCGTCGGGCGGACGCTCGACCTGCTGCTGACGACGCCGCTGAAGATCTGCGGCGAGGTCGTCCTGCGCATCCACCAGCATCTGCTGTCGAACGAGACGGCGCTCGCCGATGTGCACAAGGTGTACTCGCACGCGCAGTCGCTGGCGCAGTGTCACGAGTGGCTCAACCGTTCGCTGCCACTGGCGCAGCGGGTGCCGGTCGGCAGCAACGCGCAGGCCGCACAGCTGGCGGCGGCGGAGGCCGGTGCGGCGGCGATCGCCGGGCAGGCGGCGGCGGAGCGCTACCGGCTGCCCGAACTGGCGAGCAGCATCGAGGATGAACCGAACAACACCACCCGCTTCGCCGTCCTCGGGCGGCACGATGCCGGGCGCTCGGGACGCGACAAGACCTCGCTGATCATGTCGGCGCAGAACCAGACCGGCGCCCTCGGCGGCCTCCTGGCGCCGTTCGCGGATGCCGGCGTGTCGATGACGCGGCTGGAGTCGCGGCCGGCGCGGCACACCCTGTGGGAGTATGTCTTTTTCGTCGATCTCGATGGGCACCGCGACGACGAGCCGGTGCGGCGGGCGCTCGACGAGCTGGCGCGGCGGGCGCCGTACCTGAAGCTTCTCGGTTCGTACCCGATGGCCGTCTACTGAGGAGTGCCGCGATCCGCGCCCGCACGGTCGCCGCTGGCCGGCGGCGGCGCGGGCGCACTGACTTGAGGAACGACAATGACACTCAGCGAGGAGTCACTGCCCTATGTGCGGGCGATTTCACCCTACCAGCCGGGGAAGCCGATCACCGAGCTGGCGCGCGAGATGGGGCTGGCGGTCGCGCAGATCGTCAAGCTGGCATCGAACGAGAACCCGCTCGGCATGAGCCCGAAGGCGCGCGCGGCGGTGCTCGCGGCGGTCGACGACCTGGCGCGCTATCCGGACCAGTTCGCGCTGCTGCAGGCGTTGTCCGAGCACAGCGGCGTCGGCGTCGGGCAGATCGTTCTCGGCAACGGCTCGAACGACGTCCTCGATCTCGTCGCGCGGGTTTTTCTCGCGCCGGGACGATCGGCGGTGTTCGCGCAGTACGCCTTCGCCGTCTATCCGCTGGCGACGCTCGCCGCCGGGGCGGAGCCGATCGCCGTCGCCGCCCGCGACTACGGGCATGATCCGGCGGCGATGCGGGCGGCGGTCCGGCCCGATACGCGGGTGCTGTGGATCGCCAACCCGAACAACCCGACCGGCACCTTCCTGCCGGCGCCAGCGCTGCGGGATTTCATCGTCTCGCTGCCGCGCGACGTCGTGGTGGTGCTCGACGAGGCGTACAACGAGTACCTGCCGCCGGCCGAGCGCGTCGAGACGACGGCGTGGCTGGCCGATCTGCCGAACCTGGTGATCACCCGCACCTTTTCGAAGATCTACGGCCTCGCCGGGCTGCGCATCGGCTACGCGCTGACCTCGCCGGCGATCGCCGACCTGATGAACCGCGTCCGCCAGCCTTTCAACTGCAACAACCTGGCGCTGGCGGCGGCGGTGGCGGCGCTCGACGATCACCGTTTCGTCGCCGAGAGTTACGCGCAGAACCGGGCCGGCATGGAGCAGATCATTGCCGGCCTGAAGCGGCTCGGCCTGACGCACATTCCGTCGCACGGCAACTTCCTCACCTTCCGCCTCGCCGACGCCGCGCAGACAAATCAAAGGCTGCTGCGGCAGGGGGTGATCGTGCGGCCGATTGCCGCTTACGGCCTGCCCGACTGGCTGCGCGTGACGATCGGCAGCGAGAGCGAGAACAGGCGCTTCCTGGCCGCACTCGAGGTGGCGCTGTGAACGCCGGCAGCGGGGTGCGCCGATGAGCGGCGTGGCGCTGTTCGAGCGCGTGGTGGTGTTCGGCGCCGGGCTGATCGGCGGTTCGTTCGCGCTGGCGCTGAAGGCAGCCGGGCAGGTCGGCGAGGTGGTCGGTTTCGGGCGCACGCTCGGCTCGCTCAACCAGGCGCTGCGACTCGGGATTCTCGACCGCGTCGGCTTCAACATCGGGCAGGAGGTGTACGCTGCCGATCTCGTGCTGATCGCGGCGCCGGTCGGCATGAGCGGCGAGATCATGGCGCGCATCGCTCCCTGTATCGGTCCACAGACCGTCGTCACTGACGCCGGCAGCACCAAGGAGGATGTGGTGGCGGCGGCGCGCGAGCATTTCGGCGAGCGCATCGGCCAGTTCGTTCCGGCGCATCCGATCGCCGGTGCCGAGAACAGCGGCGCGGCAGCGGCGCGCGCCGACCTCTACCACGGCCGGCAGGTGGTGCTGACGCCGCTGCCGGAGAACGACGCCGCCAGCGTGGCGTGCGTCCGCTCCGCCTGGGAAGCCTGCGGCGCGCTCATCCGCGAATTGAGCGCCGCCGAGCACGACCGCATCTTCGCCGCCGTCAGCCACCTGCCGCATCTGCTGTCGTTCGCGCTGGTGCATGAACTGGCGGGGCGCGACAACCATGAGCTGCTGTTTGATTTCGCCGCCAGCGGTTTTCGCGACTTCACGCGGATTGCCGCCAGCCATCCCGAGATGTGGCGCGACATCTGTCTGGCGAACCGGCTGGCGCTGCTCGACGAACTCGATCGCTACCGCGCACAGCTCGACGCCCTGCGCGACTCGCTGCAGGCGGCCGACGGGGCCCGCCTCGAGGAGGTCTTCGACATCGCCCGGCGTGCCCGGCGGGACTGGGGCGAGCGCCGGGGTGGCCGATGAGTGAGGCGTTCCTCGACCTGCCGCAGTTCGTCTCGGCCGCCGGCACGCTGCGCCTGCCGGGGTCGAAGAGCATTTCCAACCGCGTCCTGCTGCTGGCGGCGCTGGCGAGTGGGCGCACCGAGATCCGGGATCTGCTGGCGTCCGACGACACCGCGCGCATGCTCGCTGCGCTGCGCACGCTCGGCGTCGGTATCGAGCCGGCGGGCGACGATGCGCTCGTCGTCAGCGGCGTCGCCGGCGAGCTGCCGCTGCGCGCCGCCGAGCTCTTCCTCGGCAACGCCGGCACCGCCTTCCGGCCGCTGACGGCGGTGCTGGCGCTCGCCGGCGGCACCTACCGTCTGGCCGGTGTGCCGCGAATGCACGAGCGGCCGATCGCCGATCTCGTCGATGGCCTGCGGCAGCTCGGTGCCGAGATCGACTACCTGGCGGGCGAGGGTTTTCCGCCGCTGCTGATCCGGCCGCCGCGGCGCTCCAGCACAGCCGTCGTCCGCCTGCGCGGCGATGTGTCGAGCCAGTTCCTCAGCGGTCTGCTGATGGCGCTGCCGCTGCGCGGCGTCGAGACCTCGGTCGAGGTCGTCGGCGAGCTGATCTCGCGGCCCTACGTCGAGATGACGCTGGCGACGATGGCGCGCTTCGGGGTTGACGTGCAACGCGACGGTTGGCAACGCTTCACCGTTGCCGCCGGCAGCGTCTATCGCTCGCCCGGTATGCTGCACGTCGAGGGCGACGCGTCGTCGGCGTCGTACTTCCTGGCGCTTGGCGCGATCGGCGGCGGGCCGGTGCGCGTCGAGGGAGTGGGGCAGGATTCGATCCAGGGCGATGTCCGCTTCGCCGACGCGCTGGCGGCGATGGGTGCGCGCATCACGGTCGGTGCCAACTGGATCGAGGCGGCGGCGCCGGCGGCGGCTGGTGCCGGCGGCGGGCTGCGCGGCATCGAACTCGACTGCAACGCGATTCCGGATGCGGCGATGACGCTGGCGACGGTGGCGCTGTTCGCCGACGGGCCGACGACGCTCCGCAACATCGCCAGTTGGCGGGTGAAGGAGACCGACCGCATCGCGGCGATGGCGAACGAGCTCGGCAAGCTCGGCGTCCGCGTCGATACCGGCGAGGACTTCATTCGCGTGCATCCGCCGGCCGCGGCACAGGCGCTGCAGCCGGCGCTGATCGATACCTACGACGATCACCGCATCGCCATGTGCCTGTCGCTCGCTGCCCGCGGTGCGCCGCTGCGGATCAACGATCCGCAGACCGTCGGCAAGACCTTTCCCGACTACTTCGCGCGTTTCGCCGCGATGACGCAGCCGGTACCGGTGGTCGCCATCGACGGCACCTCGGCGTCGGGCAAGGGAACCGTCGCCGCGCGCGTTGCGCTGGCGCTCGGCTGGCACTATCTCGATTCGGGCGCGCTCTACCGGCTGACGGCGCTCGCCGCGCTGCGCGCCGGCGCCGGCTATGACGACGAGGCGGCGGTGGCGGCGATCGCCGAGACGCTTGCCGTCGAGTTCTCCGGGACGTCGACCCGGCTCGCCGGCGACGAGGTGGGCGATGCCATCCGCAGCGAGGAAATCTCGCGCGCGGCGTCGCTGGTGGCGGCGCTGCCGGCCGTGCGCAGCGCGCTCCTGTTCCGGCAGCGGGCCTTCCGCCGGCCGCCGGGGCTGGTTGCCGACGGGCGCGACATGGGCACGGTGGTCTTCCCGGATGCGCTGCGCAAGGTGTTTCTCACCGCCAGCCTCGAGATACGCGCGCAGAGGCGTCTTAAGCAGTTGATCGACAAAGGAATCGCTGCTAATATCCGCGATCTCGTGCAGGATCTCGGGGAACGCGACGCCAGGGATGGACAGCGCAGCGTTGCGCCGATGCTGCAGGGTACGGACGCTGAATTGCTCGATACGACGGACCTGACCATCGAAACAGCGGTGGCGCAGGTGCTGGACTGGGTCAACGAGGTTCCGGGAAACGGGTGAAGCGGCAGCCGCCGTTCGCCAGCAGGTGTCACCAGCCAGATGTGTCGTTGCAGTGGCCGTCGCCGGTACGGGTCTCTCCCGCCGCCGTCCGGCATGCTGTCCCGCCTGCCGTTGCAGGGGGCGCGCTCGAACGGGCAGGGCCGGTGATCGTCATCAACGCACCCCGCAGTTTTGCGGTCAGGTAACTCAACTCATATGTCAGCCAATCCCACCATGCAAGAAAGCTTTGCCGAACTTTTCGAAGAGAGCCTCGGTCGTCAGGAAATGCGGCCTGGCGAAGTCATCACCGCCGAAGTCGTGCGCATCGACCAGAACTTTGTCGTCGTCAATGCCGGCCTCAAGTCCGAGAGCTACATCGATCTCGAAGAATTCCTCAACGACCAGGGCGTCCTCGAAGTCAAGGTCGGCGATTTCGTCCAGGTTGCGATCGAGCAACTCGAAAACGGCTTCGGCGAGACGCGGCTGTCGCGCGACCGCGCCAAGCGGGTCGCCGCCTGGAACGCGCTCGAGCAGGCGCTCAACGACGGCAGCCTGGTCACCGGCACGATCACCGGCAAGGTCAAGGGCGGGCTGACGGTGATGACCAACAGCGTTCGCGCCTTCCTGCCGGGTTCGCTGGTCGACATGCGTCCGGTCAAGGACACGACGCCGTACGAAGGCAAGACCTACGAGTTCAAGGTCATCAAGCTCGACCGCAAGCGCAACAACGTGGTGGTATCGCGGCGCGCCGTCCTCGAGGCGAGCGTCGGCGAAGAGCGCGAAGCCCTGCTCGCGGCACTCCGCGAGGGCAGCATCGTCAAGGGCGTCGTCAAGAACATCACCGATTACGGTGCCTTCGTCGACCTCGGCGGAATCGACGGCCTGCTGCACATCACCGACCTGGCGTGGCGTCGTGTCCGCCATCCGTCGGAAGTGCTGGCGGTCGGTGACGAGGTGCAGGCGAAGATCCTCAAGTTCGACCAAGAGAAGAACCGGGTCTCGCTCGGCCTCAAGCAGCTCGGCGAGGATCCGTGGGTCGGCATTTCGCGCCGCTACCCGCCGACCACCCGCCTCTTCGGCAAGGTGACCAACCTCACCGACTACGGCGCTTTCGTCGAGATCGAACAGGGAATCGAGGGTCTGGTGCACGTCTCCGAGATGGACTGGACGAACAAGAACGTTCACCCGTCGAAGGTCGTCCAGCTCGGCGACGAGGTCGAGGTGATGATTCTCGAGATCGACGAGGATCGGCGCCGCATCTCGCTCGGCATGAAGCAGTGCGCTGCCAATCCGTGGGACGAGTTCTCGATGAACTACAAGAAGGGCGACCGGGTGCGCGGGGCGATCAAGTCGATCACCGACTTCGGCGTCTTCATCGGCCTGCCGGGCGGTATCGACGGCCTCGTCCATCTGTCGGATCTGTCGTGGTCGGTCCCCGGCGAGGAGGCGATCCGCAACTTCCGCAAGGGCGACGAGGTCGATGCCGTGGTGCTGGCGATCGATACCGACAAGGAGCGCATCTCGCTTGGCATCAAGCAGCTCGACGGCGATCCCTACACCAGCTACATCGCGACGCACGACAAGAACAGCATTGCCCGTGGCGTCGTCAAGTCGGTCGATGCACGTGGTGCCGTGGTCATGCTGGAAGGCGACATCGAAGCCTACCTGCGTGCTTCCGAGGCCTCGCGCGAGCGTATCGACGATCTCAGCAAGCTGTACAAGGAAGGCGACCGCATCGAGGCGATGATCATCAACGTCGATCGCAAGACGCGTTCGATCAGCCTCTCGATCCGGGCCCGGGAGCAGGCCGAGCAGCAGGAGGCGATGCAGAAGTTCTCTGCCGACAGCAGCGCCAGTTCGGGAACGACCAATCTTGGGGCCTTGCTGAAGGCCAAACTGAACAATCCGCAGTAAGGCTGCCGGATGACCAAGTCGGATCTGATCGCCGAGCTGGCCCGGCGCTTCCCGCAACTCGTTGCCAAGGACGCGGACATGTCGGTGAAGATGATTCTCGAGGCGATGGCAGAGGCCCTGGCCAGGGGCGATCGCATCGAGATTCGCGGTTTCGGCAGCTTCGCCTTGAACTACCGGCCGCCGCGCGTCGGTCGCAACCCGAAGTCTGGCGAGAAGGTCGAGGTGCCCGAAAAGTGGGTGCCGCATTTCAAGGCGGGCAAGGAACTGCGCGAGCGCGTGGACGCCGAACCGGAGTGAATCGGTACCCCGGCTCGCCGGGCCGTGGCGGATGACGGGCGGCGACGGGAGTCGCCGCCCGTTTCTGTGGGAGCTGATCGATGCGTCTGTTGCGCTGGGTCTGGAGAATCCTCCTGTTCCTTTTCCTGCTCTCCTTCGCGATCAGGAATACCGACCCGGTCGGCGTCCGTTTCTTCTTCGGTACGGTATGGCAGGCGCCGCTGGTGATCGTCCTGCTCGTCACCTTTGCTGCCGGTGCTGCGCTGGCCGTCGTGTCGTTGCTCGGCACCGTCTTCGGCCTGCGCCGGCAAGTGGCGCATCTGCAGCGTCGCTTGCCGGCGAGGCAGGCTGATGCCGGCAGCGAGCCCGCCTGACCGGTGTCCGCATCGTGCCTCGAAAGCCTGATCAATGATTGAGTTCGACTACTGGCAGCTGCTGCTCTTTCCGCTTTTCTTCGGCCTCGGCTGGCTGGCAGCACGGATCGACATCCGCCACGTGGTGCGCGAGTCGCGTGCGCTGCCGCGTTCGTATTTCCAGGGGCTCAATTTCCTTCTCAACGCGCAGCCCGACCGGGCCATCGAGGCTTTCGTCGAGGCGGTCAAGGTCGACCCGCAGACGATCGAGCTGCACTTCGCTCTCGGCAGCCTGTTTCGCCGGCGTGGCGAGACCGATCGCGCCATCCGCATGCACCAGAATCTCATCGAGCGCGACGACCTGAAGCAGGAGCTGAAGCTGCAGGCTCTGGCCGAACTCGGTCAGGATTATCTGAAGGCCGGGCTCCTCGATCGCGCGGAAGCGGTTTTCGACAAGCTGCGTGACTCGGAACTGGGCGAGGACGCGAAGCGCAACCTGCTCGAGATCTATCAGCTCGAGAAGCACTGGGAGAAGGCGATCGCCATCGCCTCCGAACTGCCGGATTTCGCTTCGCACAAGGAAATCGCCGAGTACTACTGCGAGCTGGCGGCGGCCGAGATGATCCGCTCGCGCCGCGATCTTGCCGCTGGCTATCTGCAGACGGCGCTCGAACGCAACCGCAAGTGCGTTCGCGCCAGCCTGCTTTGGGGCGACCTGCAGTTGCAGGAGGAGCAGTGGGCGGCAGCCATCGAATCGTGGCAGCGGATCGAGCAGCAGGACCCGGCGTATCTGGCGCTGGTCGCGCAGCGTCTGCTCGGCGCCTTCCGCAAGCTCGACCGGCGTGACGCCGGTCTGCGTCTGTTGCGCGGCTATCTCGAGCACTATCCGTCGCTCGACCTGCTGGACGTCGTCTTCCAGCTCGTTCTCGAGGGGGACGGGCCGGAGGCCGCCTACGAACTGGTGCGTGACGAACTGAAGCGAAACCCGACGCTGCTCGGTTTCGACAAGCTGCTCGAAGCAAGGCTGTTGCTGGCGAGCGCCGAGAGTCGCCCCGACCTGGAACTGGCGAAGGGAATCGTGCAGACCTACACGCGTCGCCTGGCGCGCTATCGGTGCGATAATTGCGGCTTCAAGGCACGCCAGTTCTACTGGCGCTGTCCGGCCTGCGGCGGCTGGGAGACTTATTCTCCGAAGCGCAGCGAAGAGTTCGATCTGACACCTTAGGAGTCTCCCTTGCGATTTTCTTTGCCTGCGGCGCCGGGCGCCGGGCTGGCGTGCCCACTGCATGTGGTCGACCGGGGCGCGCATGCGGCTGCCTGAGCTGTCGGCGGCGCGCCTGCTGATCGTCGGCGACGTGATGCTCGACCGCTACTGGTTTGGCGATGTCGCTCGCATCTCGCCCGAGGCGCCGGTGCCGGTGGTCCGCATCGATCGCTGCGAGGAGCGTCCGGGTGGCGCGGCGAACGTCGCGCGCAACGTGGCGGCGCTGGGGGCGCGCGTTTCGCTGCTGTCGGTCGTCGGCGACGACGAGGCAGGGCAGAGCCTGCAGCAGCTGCTGGCGGCGAGTGGCATCGATGTCAGTTTGCATGTCGATCCGGCGATCAGCACGACGGTCAAGCTGCGGGTGATCGGCCGGCAGCAGCAGCTGCTGCGCATCGACTTCGAAACCTCGCCGTCGCACGAGGTTCTGCGGGCGAAACTGGTCGAGTTTGCTGCCCGCGTCGCCGACTGTGACGCGGTGATCCTTTCCGACTATGGCAAGGGGGGGCTGACGCACATCGGTGAGATGATCCGGCTGGCGAACGCGGCGGGCAAGCAGGTGCTGGTCGACCCGAAAGGCGACGATTTCTCGAAGTACGCCGGCGCGACGGTGGTGACGCCGAATCGCGCCGAGCTGCGCACAGTCGTCGGCCGCTGGCATGACGAGGAGGAACTGGCGCAGAAGGCAGCGGCGTTGCGCGAGCAGCTGCGACTGGCGGCGCTGCTGGTGACGCGCAGTGAAGAGGGGATGTCGCTCTTTCACGAGTCCGGGGTGATCCACGAGAAGGCGGTGGCGCGGGAAGTCTTCGACGTCTCGGGTGCCGGTGACACGGTGATCGCCACGCTGGCGGTGATGCTCGCCTGCGCTGCCGGCTGGCCGGAGGCAGTGCAGGCGGCGAACGTTGCGGCCGGTCTGGTCGTCGGCAAGCTGGGGACAGCGGTGGTCGACGGCGACGAGCTGGCGGCAGCACTGAAGTGAGGTGATTCCATGTATACCATCGTCACCGGCGCCGCCGGCTTCATCGGCGCCAACCTCGTCAAGGCACTGAACGCGCGCGGCGTGCGCCGGATCATCGCGGTCGACAACCTGACGCGGGCCGACAAGTTCCGCAACCTGGTCGATTGCGAGATCGCCGATTACCTCGACAAGCAGGAGTTCCTCGATCGTCTGCTGGCCGGCCATTTCGATGGCGACGTCGATGCCATCCTGCATCAGGGCGCCTGCTCCGACACCATGGAGAGCGACGGTCGCTACATGATGGAGAACAACTATCGCTACTCGCTGGGCATCCTCGACTGGTGCCTCGATCAGGAGGTGCCGCTGCTCTATGCGTCGAGCGCGGCGACCTACGGTGGCGGCAGGGTCTTCTGCGAGGAGCGGGTGCACGAGGCGCCGCTGAACGTCTATGGCTATTCGAAGTTCCTCTTCGACCAGATCGTCCGCCAGAGGTCGACGGTCAACGGCTCGTCGAGCTCGCAGGTGGTCGGTTTCCGTTATTTCAACGTCTATGGACCGCGCGAGTCGCACAAGGGGCGAATGGCTTCGGTGGCTTTTCACCACTACCACCAGTTTCGCAGCGAGGGCCGGGTCAAGCTCTTCGCCGGTTGTGACGGCTATGCCGACGGCGAGCAGCGACGCGACTTCGTGTTCGTCGGCGACGTCGTCCGGGTCAATCTGTTCTTTCTCGATCACCCGGAGAAGTCGGGGATTTTCAACGTCGGCACGGGCCGCGCGCAGACCTTCAACGAGCTCGCGGTGGCCAACGTCAATGCCTGCCGGGCGCTTGCCGGCGAGGAAGCGCTGCCACTGGCCGAACTGGTCGGGCGTGGATTGATCGAGTACATCCCGTTCCCGGCGGATCTCAAGGGCAGGTATCAGAGTTTCACCGAGGGCGACCTCACGAAGCTGCGCCGGGCTGGCTATCAGGCACCGTTTGCCGGCGTCGGCGACGCCATCCCGCAATACGTCGACTGGCTGAGCACACATGGCTGAAACCCTCGAGGAGCAGGTTGGCGGCACGCCGCTGGTGAGTCTGAAACGTCTGCCGGGCGCTCTCGGCGAGGCCCGCGGCAACCGGATTCTGGCCAAGCTTGAAGGCAACAATCCGGCGGGATCGGTCAAGGATCGCCCGGCACTGTCGATGATCTCGCGTGCCGAGCAGCGCGGCGACATCCGGCCTGGCGACACGCTGATCGAGGCGACCTCGGGCAACACCGGCATCGCGCTGGCGATGGTCGCGGCAGCGCGCGGCTACCGGATGGTGCTGGTGATGCCCGAGAACCAGAGCGTCGAGCGGCGGCAGACGATGCGGGCCTTTGGCGCCGAACTGGTGCTGACGCCGCGCGACGGCGCCATGGAGCTGGCGCGCGACATCGCCGAGGGTCTGCGGCTCGAGGGTCGGGGGATCATTCTCGACCAGTTTGCCAACCCGGACAATCCGCTGGCGCACTACGAGGGTACCGGCCCCGAGCTGTGGCGGCAGACCGCCGGTGGCATCAGCCATTTCGTCAGCAGCATGGGGACCACCGGGACGATCATGGGGGTCTCGCGTTACCTCAAGGAGCAGAACCCGGCGGTGTGCGTTGTCGGCTGCCAGCCCGAGGAAGGCTCGCAGATTCCCGGCATCCGCAAGTGGCCGGAGGCCTACCTGCCGAAGATCTTCGACCGCACGCGGGTCGATCGCGTCGAGTCGGTGTCACAGGCCGAGGCGGAAGAGATGACTCGCCGCCTGGCGCGCGAGGAAGGGATTTTCGCCGGCATCTCGTCGGGCGGTTCGCTGGCCGTCGCCCTGCGACTGGCGGCGGAAGTCGAGAATGCGACCATCGTCAGCATCGTCTGCGACCGCGGCGACCGCTACCTGTCGACCGGCGTCTTCCCTGCCTGAACGCCGTCGATGAAGCCGGTTCTTGCCTTTGACATCGAGACCGTCCCGGACGTCGCGGGTTTGCGCCGCCTGCACGCGCTCGATTCCGGTCTGTCGGACGGCGAGGTCGCCGAGCTCGCATTCCAGCGGCGCCGGGCGGCGACCGGCAACGACTTCCTGCCGCTGCACCTGCAGCGGGTGGTGGTTATCTCCTGCGCGCTGCGCCTGGGCAGGGATTTTCGTGTCTGGTCGCTGGCGGCGCCCGAGCAGGGCGAGGCGGAGATCATTCAGCGCTTCTTCGACGGGGTGGAGAAGTTCACGCCGCAACTGGTGTCGTGGAACGGTGGTGGCTTCGACCTGCCGGTGCTGCACTACCGCGGACTGATTCACGGGCTGGTCGCTCCGCGTTACTGGGATCTCGGCGATGGTGATCACGCCGACAGCCGTGACTTCAAGTGGAACAACTACATCAGCCGCTATCACACGCGTCACCTCGATCTGATGGACCTGCTGGCCCTCTATCAGCCGCGGGCCGCCGTCCCGCTCGACGAACTGGCCAGGCTGATCGGTTTTCCCGGCAAGCTCGGCATGGATGGCAGCAAGGTGTGGCAGGCGTGGCAGGAGGGTCGCAGTGCCGAGATTCGCGACTACTGCGAGACCGATGCCGTCAATACCTATCTCGTCGGGGTACGCTTCCGGCTGATGCGCGGCGAGATCTCGGCGAGCGAGTACGAGCAGGAGCTTGCCTGCGTTCGCGCCGCGCTGCAGCGGCTCGACAAGTCGCACTGGCACGAGTTTCTCGCCGGCTGGCAGTAGCGGGCGGACGGGTCACAGCGTGCGGAGCGTCGGCGATGAGGGTGCTGACGGTACTGCGGCAGGTGGCACCGGGGCGCTTCCCTGGTCGGAGCCGGGGTGTAGGAATCGGCAGCCGCTGGAGCGAGCGGTCGTTTGACTTTACCGTGAAAGTCGCATCCGCGACTCACGAATCTCCCTTTTCCCGTGCGCGGGAGAAGGGTCGGGGATGAGGGGAAACGGTCATGACTTTCATGATCAGGGGTGTCGCAGCAGCTATGACCGTTGGGAGGAATCCGAGGCGGTTGCAATGGTGGTTTCACTTGCTCGTCGCTGGCGTGCTGCTGGCACTGATGTTGCCGGTGCAGGCGGCAGGGACTCTCGACAGGATCAAGGCAAGCCGGACGATCGCACTCGGGTACCGGGACTCGTCGATTCCCTTCTCGTATACCGGCAACGACAACCAGCCCTGGGGCTACTCGGTGGACCTGTGTACGCGGGTTGCCGCCGCAGTCGCCCGGCAGCTCGGTGTCGAGGAACTGCAGTTGCTCTGGGTTGCGGTGACGCCGGAGACGCGGATCGCCAAGCTGAAATCGGGTGAGATCGATCTCGAATGCGGGTCGACGACGGCGTCGCTGTCGCGCATGCAGGAAGTTGACTTCAGTCTGCCGATCTTTGTCGATGGCGCTTCGTACCTGTCGCGGCGCGCTTCGGGGATCAGGCGCATCGACGATCTGGCCGGCAGGAAGATCGCCGTCGCCGCCGGAACGACCAGCGAGCGATCTCTCGTCGCCGTGCTGGCGCAGCATCGGCTGAGCGCCGAAGTGATCGCCGTCAGCGACCACCAGCAAGGGCTGGCCTCGCTGCTGCAGGGAAAGGCCGACGCCTACTTTTCGGATCGCTCGCTGTTGATCGGCCTGGCGCTCGATGCCGGCCGCCAGACCGACTGGACGCTCGGTCACGAGACCTTTTCCTATGAGCCGTACGCGCTGATGATGCGGCGCAACGATGCCGACTTTCGCTTGGCAGTGAACGTGGTCCTGGCCCGGCTGTCGCGTACCCGCGAGATCTACGAGATTTACGATCGCTGGTTCGGCTATCTCGCCAAGCCAGGTGCGCGGCTCGACAGCCTGTATTATCTGAACGGTCTGCCGGAGTAGGCAGGCACGCGTCAAGGCGCCGCGCGCGAGGCCGTCGGCGGTTCGCGCTTGGCTGGCCGTGGTTGGTTTTTCTGTCGTCGATGCCGGTGCTGACCGGCTGCTGGATTCATTGGTGAAAGGGGGTTGCAAATGGAAGCGCTTCTGCTCTGGCTGGGACGGGCTGTCGGTAGCATCGGCCTGCTGATCAGCATCGTTGTCGTGGCAACGCGTCTGGCGGGAAAGCACTATCTCGCAGGCTTCGAGCTGCTGACGCTGCTGCAGGGTGGGATGGCGGCGGTGGTCGGCGGCTGCTTCCTGCTGCTCGTCGCGCTCAGCGGGCGCGGCCGCGCTGGTGGTCGCTTCCGCGACTAGACGAACGCCGGGCAACACCCCTGCCGTCAGGCTGGCTGTTGACGCGCTCTTCTGTCATCATTGCGCCGGCCGCAGCGAAGAAGCCTGCCAGGCGCGCCCCTGGCTCTGGCTGCCAGCGGCAGTTGACGGTCGGATCGGGAAGGAGAGGCAGCGTGTTTTCAGGGAGTAGGGGCGATGACTAGGCCACCGCAGCAAGCCAGCGAGCTGGCGCAGGTGCTGCTGTCGTTTCGCCGCGCGTTCATGGCCGTCGGCAGCTTCAGCTTCTTCATCAACCTGCTGATGCTGACGCCCGCCATCTACATGCTGCAGATCTACGATCGCGCGCTCGGCAGTCGGAACGTCACGACACTGCTGATGTTGACGCTGATCACGCTCGGTCTGTTCGGACTGATGTCGCTGCTCGAGTGGATCCGGTCGATGGTGCTGGTGCGCGTCGGCGCACGTCTCGACCTCGACATCAATTCCCGGGTCTTCGATGCGACCTTCGAACGCAATCTGCGCAACGCTGGCCAGAATCCGGCGCAGGCGCTGAACGACCTTGCGTCGCTGCGACAGACGCTGACGGGTGCCGGTCTGATTGCCCTTACCGACGCGCCGTGGATGCCGATCTACGTTCTGGTGATCTTCATGCTGCACGTCCAGCTCGGCGTCTTCGCGCTGGTCGGCGTGCTGCTGCTGGTGATCCTGGCGGTGGTCAATGAGCGTGTTTCGGCGGGACCGCTGGGCGAAGCGCAGAAGCTGGCGATGGCAGCCAACGCGCAGGCCAACAACAATCTGCGCAACGCCGAGGTGATCGAGGCGATGGGGATGCTGCCAGCGATTCGCGGCCGCTGGTTCAAGCTGCATCAGAAGTTCCTGATGCAACAGGCGCTGGCCAGCGATCGCGCCGGTGTGCTCAACGCGATCACCCGCTTCGTGCGGATTTCGATGCAATCGCTGGCGCTGGGCTATGGGGCGCTGCTGGCGATCGAGGGCGAGATCACCGCCGGCATGATGATTGCCGGATCGATCATCATGGGTCGTGCGCTGGCTCCGGTCGAGGTGCTGATCGCCAACTGGAAGCAGCTGGTGTCTGCGCGCGCGGCCTACGGGCGCCTGAGCGAGTTGCTGCAGGTCTACCCGGCGCGTGTTGCCGGCATGCCGCTGCCAAGACCCGAGGGCACCGTTCTGGTCGAGAACGCGGCGACTGCGGCGCCGGGGAGCCGGGCGCTGATCCTGAAGAACGTCAGCTTCAGCCTGAAGGCGGGCGAGGTCGTCGCGGTGATCGGCCCGAGTGCTTCCGGGAAGTCGACCCTGGCGCGTCTGCTGGTTGGCGTCTGGCCACCACTGGCGGGTTCGGTGCGGCTCGATGGCGCCGAGGTCTTCAAGTGGAACAAGGACGAGCTGGGCCGCCATCTCGGCTATCTGCCGCAGGACATTGAGTTGTTCGACGGGACGGTTGCCGAGAACATCGCCCGGTTTGGCGAGATCGAGTCGGAAAGAGTCTTGGCAGCGGCGCAGGCAGCCGGCGTACATGAGCTGATCCTGCTGCTGCCCAAGGGCTACGACACGCCGCTGGGCGATGGCGGCAGTGCGCTCTCGGGCGGGCAGAAGCAGCGGATCGGACTGGCCAGGGCGCTCTATGGCGATCCGGTGCTGATCGTCCTCGACGAGCCGAATTCGAACCTGGACGACCAGGGGGAAGCGGCGCTGGCGGAAACGCTGCGGCGTCTGAAGGCCAACAAGCGGACGGTGGTCATCATCACGCACCGTATGAGCACGCTGGCGGTGGCGGACAGTATCCTGGTGATGCATGAAGGAACGGTCAAGGTGCACGGACCACGCGACCAGGTTCTGGCAGCGATGCGCTCGGGGAACCAGGCAGGCGCAGACCGCCCCGGCAACGCAACGCGGCCGACGCCGGTGGCGGTTGCCGCGAGCACACCGGCGGCGCCGCGCTTCGGTGCCTGAATGGAGACCGAGGAGGATGTCGATCAGCATGTTTGAGCGGAAGAAGGTGTCCGACGCCGAGATCACCGATGTCAGCGAAGTCGGCAGACCACAGGCAGATGCGGTCAATATCGATCACGGCCGGGCGTCGCGTCTCGGCTGGCTGGTTCTCGCGATCGGCTTCGGCGGCTTCATGTTGTGGGCGGCTCTGGCGCCACTTGATCAGGGAGTTCCGGCCGGGGGGCAGGTGGTGGTCACCGGCAACCGCAAGACGGTGCAGAACCTTGGTGCGGGGAAGGTGGAGGCGATCCTGGTCAAGGATGGCGACGAAGTGAAGAGCGGCGAGGTGCTGGTCCGCCTCGACCCGACGACGGCGCGTTCGCAGTACGAGGTCGCTCGCAGTCAATGGTTCGTGGCCAAGGCGGCCGAAGCGAGGCTGCTGGCGGAGGCACAGGGCAGCTCGGCGATCGTTTTTGCCGACGAACTGCTGCAGGCAGGGGATGACCCGCGAGCGGCCAGTGCGATGGCCGTGCAGGGACAGTTGCTGCGTTCTCGCCAGGCGGCGCTGCAGGCAGAACTGGGGGCGATGCGGAGCATGCTCGCCGGTCTGCAGTCTTCGGCAAAGGCTCTCGAAGCGACGCGGCGGGCGAAGGAGGAGCAAAGCAGGTTGCTCCTCGATGAGCTCAAGGGCTTGCGCGATCTGGCGGCTGAAGGCTATCTGCCGCGTAACCGCCTGTCAGAGCAGGAGCGCCTGCAGGCGCAGCTCAGCGGCGCCATTTCCGAGGACATCGGCAATCTCGGCCGGACGCAGCAGAGCATCGCCGAGGTCAGGATGCGGATGAGCGCGCGCCAGCAGGATTACGACAAGGATGTCGAGAATGGCTTGGCCGAGGTCCAGAAGGAGGCAACGTCGCTCGACAGTCGTCTCGCCGGACTGGCCTTCGATCTGGCGAATACCGATGTCCGTGCGCCGACCGACGGCATCGTCGTCGGTCTGAGTGTGCACACGGTCGGGGGCGTGCTGGCGCCGGGCACGGCGCTGATGGACGTGGTGCCGAAGAATGAACCGCTGCGCATCGACGTGCAGATTCCGACGACGCTGATCGACAAGGTCCGTATCGGCTCGCCCGTCGACATCACTTTCCCGGCTTTCAACCAACGCACGACGCCGCAGATTCCCGGCGACTTCGTGCAGGTGGCGGCTGATGCAACGACCGATCCGCAGGGCAGGGTGCCGCCTTTCTACCGTGGCCAGGTGATCGTCACCACGGACGGGATGAAGAAGCTCAAGAGCTACGAGATCAAGGCCGGCATGCCCGCCGAGGTGTTCATCCGGACCGGCGAACGGACGATGTTGAACTACCTTTTCAAGCCCTTCCTCGATCGCATGAAGACGGCGCTGACCGAGGAGTGAGGATGCTGCGCTGGACTGCCGGGCTGGTGGGCTGCGCGCTGGCGCTGATGTCGTCCGGGGTTGTGGCGGCCGGTCTGATGGACGCCTATCATGCTGCGCGGCAGAACGATCCGGCGTTCCGCGCGGCGCGCTACGAGCGGGATGCCGGGCAGTATGCGATCGCCATCGGCCGCGCCGGACTCCTGCCGAACATCGGCATTACCGGCGCCTATTCGAACAACAAGGGCGAGCGGACCTACTTTACGAGGGCTGGCAGCTCGAGGGAGGATCTCGACTATCGCGAGGAGGCGACCGCCGTTGCCCTGCGGCAACCGTTGTTCAATTACGACAGTTTCGTCCGTTACCGCCAGGGGGGCGTGCAGGCGGCCTTCAGCGACGCCGTCTTCGACCGGAAGGAGGCGGAGTTCGCCGTCAAGCTGGCCGCAGCCTATTTCGAGGTGCTGTTCTCGCTCGAGAGGCTGGCCCTGAGCGACGCCGAGATCGCCGCCTACCGCGCCGACCGCGAGACCTCCGAGCGGCGGCGCAAGGGCGGCGAGGGAACCGTGACCGAGGTGGCCGAAGCCGAGTCACGGTTGCAACTCGCGCGTGCCGGCCGCGCCGACGCCATCGACCGGCTGTCAGTGGCGATCCTCAGGCTGGAGACGATGACCGGCAAGTCGATGGCACCGCTCTGGCGCCTGCGTCCGGATTTCACCCCGGGCGCCGTCCAGACCGTCAGCCTTGACCAGTGGTCGGCGCTGGCGGAGGAGAGCAGTCCGGAGATTCGGGCGCGACGCAAGTCCTACGAGTTCGCCAGCCTCGACGTCGACCGGAATCGCGCGGGTCATTATCCACAACTCGACTTCGTTGCCCGCGCGTCGCGGACGCAGGGAGAGACGCTGTCGACCGTCGACCAGCGGAACGTGATCAATTCGGTTGGCGTGCAGTTGAACATCCCGTTGTTCGCCGGTGGCCGAGTCAACGCGCTGACCGGGCAGGCGGTCGCCAATCGCGAGCGCGCGCGCGCCGAGCTGGATGCGGCGGTCAACGAGGTGCTGGTCGAGGTCAGACGGCAGTTCATGGCCGTCGAGACTGGTGGCAGCAAGATTGCTGCCTATCAGAAGGCCGTCGACGCCAGCGTCGTCGCCGTCGAAGGAACGCTGCGCGGCATGCGCGGCGGCATCAGGAGCAACGTCGATGTGCTCAATGCCGAACGGGTGATGTTCGTTGCCAAGCGTGACCTCGCCCAGGCGCGGTACGAGTATCTGCTCAGCCTGCTGCAGCTCAGGGCGGCGGCGGGTGTCCTGTCGGAGACGGATCTGCAGGAGGTCGCCAGCCTGCTGTTGCCGCCCGAGTGATCGCTGCCGGCGGCGCCCGCGACCACCACGGCCCGGATGCGGCCAGCACCGGTTGGGTCAGGGCGACGGCGGCGGGCAGACGATTGCCGGCAGTTGCGCGAGATCGCTGATCTCGCCGTCGGGGGGTTCCGGCAAGCGTTCCGCCGCCTGTGCAAAGCGGTTGCACCAGAGGACACGGAGGCCGCTGGCCTTGGCGCAGCAGGCATCCCAGGCGTTGGCGGAAAGGAAGCAGATGGCGTCCGGTGCGAGCCGCAGCCGCTCCGGAGCCAGGCGATAGACTGCCGGGTGCGGCTTGAAGACACCGACCTCCTCGACTGACAGGACGGCATCGAAGAGCCCGTCGAGTCCGCTGTTGCGCACGACCGCGGCGAGCATCGTCGGCGTGCCGTTGGAGAGGATCGCCAGTCGCATGCCGCGCGCGCGCAGCTGCTGCAGCGTGGCCGGCACGTCGCGATAGCAGCCGAGGTGCAGGTAGAGGTCCAGCAGGCGCGCGTGCAGGCCGGGTCGCTCGAGACCGAGCGAGCTCAGCGCGTAGTCGAGCGCGTCGCCGGTGACCTGCCAGAAATCGGCGTGTCGGCCAGCCAGTCCCCGCAGCCAGGTGTACTGCAACTGCTTCTGCCGCCAGAGCTCGGAAAGTCTCTGCCCGTCGTTGCCGAGTTCGTCGCTGGCGGCTTGCGCGGCGCTGTTGAAGTCGAAAAGGGTACCGTAAGCGTCGAAGACACACGCTTCGATGCCGGTGAGTCGTCCGTTGTTCATTGTCCTGTCCTCCGCTCGGGGTGTCCCGACATGCCACGGTCTGGCCGTTCAGGTGCCGCAGGTCGGCGCTGCAACCGGCTCGTCGCCGAGAGCGCCGCCACAACTCGATCCCTGCCCGGCTGTACAGCCGTAGCAGTGTTCGGCAACGCGGATCGCACGGCCCTCGAGTGCGGCCGCGTTGATCTCGCTGATGTGCCAGCGGCAGGTGCCGCTCCTGCTGATCGGCAGGCCGAGTTGCTGGTTGAAGTCGCAGTCGTAGAGATAGCCCTGCCAGTCGACCGATAGCAGGTTGCGGCACATGACCTGCTCGACGTTCTCTTCGCGGTGGGCTGCCCGCAGGAGCTGCAGGTAGCCGTTGAACTGGCCGCGCGAGACGAGGACCGAGCCAAAGCGCTGGATCGGCATGTTCGCCAGCGTGAACAGTTGGTTGAAGACGATGCCGAACTCGCGTCCGAGATGCTCCCGGTAAGCTGCCGCGAGCGCTACCTGCGGCGGCGGCAGGGTCGGTCCCTGCGGATTGAAGACGAGGTTGAGCTGCAGTCCGCTGCCGGCTGCGCCATAACCGAGCGCGTTCAGCCGCTGCAGGCCACGGATGCTGCCGGCGAAGCTGCCCTTGCCGCGCTGCTGGTCGACGTTGTCCTCGATGTAGCAGGGCAGCGAGGCGACGACCTCGATGCGATGCGCAGCAAGGAAGTCAGCCAGATCCTCGTGCCCGGGTTCCTCGAGGATGGTGAGGTTGCAGCGGTCGATCACCCGCAGGCCACGCTGCCGGCCGGCAAACGCCAGCCGCCGGAAATGGGGATTGAGTTCCGGGGCGCCGCCGGTCAGGTCGAGCGCCTTGACTTCGGGGCTGGCCGAAACGAAGGCGAGGACGGCATCGACGGTCTCGGCGGTCATCTCCTCTCGCCGCTGTGGACCGGCATTGACGTGACAATGGAGACAGCTCTGGTTGCAGCGATAGCCGAGATTGACCTGGAGGACCTCGACCGAACGGCGGGCCAGGGCTGGGAAGGTGGTGGTCGAGAGCAGGGGCAGGGTGGCGTGCATCAGTCGTTCTCCGTTGGTGTCTGTGGTTCCTGTCGCCGCGGGCGCGTTTTCCTTACACCTGATCCTCTTGAGCGACGAACCGGCCGGCGGTGGCTGCCCGCAGCCGGATGGTCCGACGGGCACTCCGGTTGCTGACCGCCGCTTGGCGGCAAGTGGCGCGGCACCGACGGCGCGCGACGTCAGGCCAGGCTGGCCGGTGGGCGATCCACCGCTGGCAGCGGGTCAGCGAAGCGTTGCAACACGCGCGGCGGGTTTCGAGGTGCCGAATAATACTGTAGAATCGCTGGCTTTCCGTGCGCGGAGAGGCGGCAGGACGGCTGGTTGCGGGTCTGCCAGTGGCTGCCGATGCCGCCCGGGTGGCCTGCGGTCGTCGTGCAGGAAGGCCGGTCGCCGGTTGCAGCGCTGCTTTGTCGCGCTCGCGGGCGATTGCCTGACGAGCCGGTCGGCGCACACCGGCCGCCAGCGCGGCACTGTATGGAGGCGCCTGGGGTCGTTCGCAGCGGTCTCCGGTTTGGGTCATATTCATGCCTGTATCACAAGGATTTTCAATGGAAACTAACGCTGCTAACCCTGTTGCACCCGCCGCAAGTGCGCTTGAGCGCCGCCTCGAATTATCGTTGGCGATAGCCGAACTCGAGCAGGAAGTCGACCAGCGCCTGCGGCGCCTGGGCAAGAACATGAAGCTGCCTGGCTTCCGCCCGGGCAAGGTACCGGCCAGCATCGTCAGGCAGCAGTACGGTGAGCAGGCCCGCCTGGAGGCGCTGCAGGAGGCGCTCGGGCGCCTGTTCAGCGAGGCGATCAGCACACAGAAGCTGCGCGTCGCGGGAGCACCGAAGATCGAGGCCAGCGGCATCGGCAGCACGACACACATGGTTTTTTCGGCGACCTTCGAGGTCTATCCGGAAATCACGCTGCGTGATCTTGCCGGCGTCGAGGTCGAACGTCCGGTGCTCGAGGTGGGCGCGGAGGAGATCGACAGCACGCTCGAGATCCTGCGCAAGCAGCGCGTGCGCTACGACCCGGTCGATCGACAGGCCGCTCTGGCTGACCGCGTCACCATCGACTTCCTCGGCAAGAGGGATGGTGAGCCCTTTGCCGGTGGTCAGGGCAAGGACTACCGTTTCGTCCTAGGCGAAGGCAAGATGCTCTCCGACTTCGAGAGTGCGGTGATCGGAACATGCGCCGGCGAAGCCAAGTCATTCGACATGACTTTTCCGGCCGAGTACTTCTCGAAGGAACTGGCGGGCCAGTCGGTGACCTTCGACATCGCCGTCAAGGAGGTCTGCGAGCCGGTGTTGCCGGAACTTGACGGGGATTTTGCCCGCCTGCTGGGTGTCGAGGACGGGGATCTGACGCAGATGCGAGCCGAGATCGAGGCAAATCTCAAGCGTGAAGTGAAGAAGCGTCTGCAGGCCAGGACTACCGCTCACGTGATGGATGCTCTGCTGCAGGCCAATCCGCTGCAGGTGCCCGAGGCGCTGATTCAACGTGAGGTCGAGCGACTGATGCAGGCGGCGCGGCAGG
>DDUX01000001.1:37665-44842 GCA_002345025.1 Candidatus Accumulibacter iunctus
TGTCGATCGGCCTGATCCTTTCGGAAATCGTCAAGCTCAACGATCTGCAGGCGCAGCCGGCGCAGGTGAAGGCGCTGGTCGAGGATGCTGCGCAGAGCTACGACCATCCGGAAGAGGTCGTTCGCTGGTACTATGCCAAGGGTGAGCGCCTCAGCGAGTTCGAGGGCGCGGCGATCGAGGCCAATGTGGTCGACTGGGTTCTGCAGCAGGTGACGGTTTCCGACAAGCCGGTCGCTTTCGCCGAACTGATGGGGCAACAGGCGTGACTGCCTTGCCGGACGCCTGATCCTCCTCCTGCCCGCGTGGCGCGAGGAGCTTCGTGAGTCGCTGCGGCGACGTTCACGGCAACAAAGGAAACGAAATGGGCATTGACCCCGCAGTTACCTGGGATCCGCAGGCACTTGGCTTGGTGCCGATGGTGATCGAGCAGAGCGGTCGTGGCGAACGCGCCTATGACATCTATTCGCGCCTGCTGAAGGAGCGTGTGATCTTCCTCGTCGGCCCGGTGAACGACGTGACCGCCAATCTGGTGGTGGCGCAGCTGTTGTTTCTCGAAGCGGAGAATCCAGACAAGGACATTCACTTCTACATCAACTCGCCGGGGGGCGCCGTGTCGTCAGGGCTTTCGATCTACGATACGATGCAGTTCATCAAGCCCGACGTGTCGACGCTGTGCATGGGGCAGGCCTGCTCGATGGGGGCATTCCTGCTGGCTGCCGGCGCTGCTGGCAAGCGTTTTGCCCTGCCGAATTCGCGGGTGATGATCCACCAGCCGATGGGCGGCTTTCAGGGGCAGGCTTCGGACATCGCGATTCATGCGAAGGAGATCCTCTCGCTGCGCGCCAAGCTCAACGAGCTCATGGCGAAGCACACCGGGCAGGCGATCGAGCGGATCGAGCGCGATACCGATCGCGACAATTTCCTTTCGGCGTCAGAAGCGGCAGAATACGGCTTGATCGACAAGGTACTGGCCAATCGGCAGGCGGCGCTCTGACGGCGCATCCGGGCAGCCCCGATCGGGCTCGATTGTGAGGTAGGACGACATGTCGGAAAAGAAAAGTGGTTCTGAGAAACTCCTCTACTGCTCGTTCTGCGGCAAGAGCCAGCACGAGGTCAAGAAGCTGATTGCCGGACCGTCGGTTTTCATCTGCGACGAGTGCATCGAGCTGTGTAACGATATCGTTCGCGATGAGATTGCTGCCGACCAGGGGGGTGGCAAGGGCGGCAAGGGCGAACTGCCGACGCCGCGCGAGATCTCGGCACTCCTCGATCAGTACGTGATCGGCCAGGACCAGGCGAAGCGGATCCTTTCGGTGGCGGTGTACAATCACTACAAGCGGCTGCGGCACTTCAGCAAGACGACCGACGAGATCGAACTCGCCAAGAGCAATATCCTGCTGATCGGTCCGACCGGCTCGGGCAAGACTCTGCTGGCGCAGACGCTCGCCCGCATGCTCGACGTACCGTTCGTGATGGCCGATGCGACGACCCTGACCGAGGCCGGCTACGTTGGCGAGGATGTCGAGAACATCATCCAGAAGCTGCTGCAGAAGTCGGATTACGACACCGAGAAGGCGCAGCGTGGCATCGTTTACATTGACGAGATCGACAAGATCTCGCGCAAGTCGGACAACCCGTCGATCACACGCGACGTTTCGGGCGAGGGCGTGCAGCAGGCGCTGCTGAAGCTGATCGAGGGGACGATCGCGTCGGTGCCACCCCAGGGGGGACGCAAGCACCCCAACCAGGACTTCGTCCAGGTCGATACCACCAACATCCTGTTCATCTGCGGCGGTGCCTTCGATGGCCTCGACAAGGTGATTCGCAATCGCTCCGAGCGAGGCGGCATCGGCTTCGGCGCCGAGGTCCGCAGCAAGGACAACAAACGGGCGATCGGCGAGGTCCTGCGAACCGTTGAGCCCGAGGATCTGATCAAGTTCGGCCTGATTCCCGAACTGATCGGGCGGCTGCCGGTGATTGCCACCCTCGAGGAGCTTTCGGCTGCGGCGCTGGTGGAGATCCTGGTCGAACCGAAGAATGCACTTGTCAAGCAGTACCAGAAGCTGTTCGCTATGGAAGGAGTCGGGCTCGAAATCCGGCCGGCTGCGATGATGGCGATCGCCCGCAAGGCGCTTGAACGGAAGACCGGAGCACGTGGCTTGCGCTCGATCCTCGAGGGGGTCCTCCTCGACACGATGTACGAACTTCCCGGCATGGAGAATGTCACAGAGGTCGTCATTGATGAGGGAGTGATCGTCGGTGACGCGCAGCCATTGCTGATCTACGCGGACCAGCCGAAGGTCTCTGGCGGCAACTGATGTCCTGGCCGCCTTCGCTGCGGCTTGAAATGCGGGCTCTTGCCACCATATCCGGCAAGAGCTTTTACCTATAGGGCACAATCCATGTCTGCACCCCCGAAGCTGTCTGCCGAGCCGGTTGAACTGCCGCTGTTGCCCCTGCGCGACGTGGTCGTTTTTCCGCATATGGTGATTCCGCTCTTCGTCGGCCGGCCGAAGTCGATCAAGGCTCTGGAAACGGCGATGCAGGCCGGCAAGAGCATTCTCCTCGTCGCCCAGAAGTCGGCGGTCAAGGACGAACCCGAGGCTGAGGATCTGTATGCTGTCGGCTGTCTGGCCAATATCCTGCAGATGCTCAAGCTGCCTGACGGGACGGTCAAGGTGCTGGTCGAAGGGGCGCAACGCGCGCGCCTGCAGGCCATCGATTCGCGGCAGGAGATGTTCTTTGCCGAGGCGCGCCCGGTTCCGGCCGAGGAAGGTGTCAACCACGAGGTCGAAGCGCTGCGCCGTGCGGTCATCGCGCAGTTCGATCAGTACGTCAAACTGAACAAGAAGATTCCGCCCGAGATCCTGACCTCGATCGCCGGTATCGAAGAGGCTGGCCGTCTCGCCGACACGATCGCCGCCCACTTGCCGCTGAAGCTCGAGCAGAAGCAGGAAATCCTCGAGATGTTCGACATTCGGGCGCGCATCGAGCGGCTGCTGGCGCAACTCGAAGCCGAGATCGACATCCTGCAGGTGGAAAAGCGAATCCGTGGCCGTGTCAAGCGGCAGATGGAGAAGAGCCAGCGCGAGTACTATCTCAACGAGCAGGTCAAGGCGATCCAGAAGGAACTCGGGGAAGGAGAGGACGGTGCCGACCTCGAGGAACTCGACCGCAAGGTCAAGGCAGCCGGGATGAGCAAGGAAGGGCTTGCCAAGGCGCAGGCCGAGTTCCGCAAGCTCCGGCTGATGTCGCCCATGTCGGCAGAAGCGACCGTCGTGCGCAACTTCATCGAAACGCTGATCGCCCTGCCATGGCGCAAGCGGACGCGCATCAGCAAGGATCTGGCGGCCGCCGGCAAGATCCTCGACGCCGACCACTGGGGCCTGGAGAAGGTCAAGGAGAGGATCCTCGAGTACCTGGCGGTGCAGCAGCGGGTCGATCGCCTGAAGGCGCCGATCCTGTGCCTGGTCGGCCCGCCCGGAGTCGGCAAGACTTCGCTCGGGCAGTCGATCGCACGGGCCACCGGTCGCAAGTTCGTTCGCATGAGTCTCGGTGGCGTACGCGACGAGGCCGAGATCCGCGGTCACCGGCGAACCTACATCGGTTCGATGCCCGGCAAGATTCTGCAGAACATGAGCAAGATCGGCGTCCGCAATCCGCTGTTCCTGCTCGACGAAGTCGACAAGATGGGGCAGGATTTCCGTGGTGATCCGAGTTCGGCACTGCTCGAGGTGCTCGATCCTGAGCAGAATTCGACCTTCGTCGATCATTACGTCGAGGTCGAGTACGACCTCTCGGAAGTGATGTTCGTGGCGACGGCGAACACCCTGAACATTCCGCCGCCGTTGCTCGATCGCATGGAGGTCATCCGGCTGTCGGGTTACACCGAGGACGAGAAGGTCAACATTGCCCAGCGCTATCTGCTACCCAAGCAGATGAAGAACAACGGGCTGAAGACGACCGAACTGACGGTGGCAGAAAGCGCCCTGCGCGACATCGTTCGCTACTACACGCGCGAAGCCGGCGTGCGGTCGCTCGAACGCGACATCTCGAAGATCTGCCGCAAGGTGGTCAAGACGCTGTTGTTGCGGAAGAGCCAGGGCAAGGTCGCCGTGAGTGCACGCAATCTCGACAAGTTCCTCGGCGTTCGTCGCTACAACTTCGGCGTTGCGGAGCGCGAGAACCAGATCGGCCAGGTGACCGGTCTCGCGTGGACCGAGGTTGGCGGCGAACTGCTGACCATCGAGTCGGTGGTCCTGCCGGGCAAGGGAAAAACGACAACCACCGGCAAGCTTGGCGAGGTCATGCAGGAATCGGTGCAGGCGGCACTGTCGGTGGTCCGCAAACGCGCGCAGTCGCTGGGAATCGACCACGACTTCTACCAGAAAAGTGATATCCACATTCATCTTCCGGAGGGGGCGATTCCCAAGGATGGCCCGTCCGCAGGAGTCGGGATCTGCACCGCTCTGGTGTCTGTCCTGACCGGCATTCCGGTCTGTTGCGATGTTGCGATGACCGGCGAGATCACCCTGCGCGGCGAGGTGCTGCCGATCGGCGGTCTCAAGGAGAAGCTGCTGGCGGCAGTTCGCGGCGGGCTGGCCAGGGTTCTGATACCGGAAGAGAACGTCAGGGATCTGGCCGAGATTCCGGACAACATCAAGAACAAGCTGGAAATCATTCCGGTTCGCTGGATCGATCAGGTGCTCGAACACGCCCTCGAGCGCAAGCCGGAGCCGTCGGTTGTCGATGGCTCGGAAATGCCTCCGGCGGTCGCGGCGAATGCTCCCGACGCGGCTGCTGCTGCGGTTGCCGGCCTCACTCATTGACCCGTCGGGCGTCGCCGTCCGCCTGTCGCATTGGCGGGTCCCGGCGATGGTCCGGCCCGTGCGTCTCTGCCTCGCGGTCTGGCCAACTGCCATAGGATGCGTTAGACTCGCGCCTCCAGAGCCTGATCACGCCATGGGTGCTTAGCTCAGTTGGTAGAGCGCTAGCCTTACAAGCTGGATGTCGGCGGTTCGAGCCCGTCAGCACCCACCAGAGGAGCAAGAGGGACTGTGCAGCGCGTTTTTCGGAGTGGTAGTTCAGTTGGTCAGAATACCGGCCTGTCACGCCGGGGGTCGCGGGTTCGAGCCCCGTCCACTCCGCCACTGTCGAAAGGCGAACGCTAGTTCGCCTTTTTCTTTTGGCTTCAACGTTCCATCCAAAGAGTTAGCGGCCTACCATCATGTTTTTTGACACCGTTCGCAACAACAAGAGGGTCGTCCAGGTCTTTCTGGCACTGATCGCCCTGCCTTTCGCCTTCTGGGGCGTTGACTCGTATGTTCGCGGCGCCGGCGCCGGTGCCGACTTGGCAAGCGTCGGCGATACGAAGATCACGCAGCAGCAGTTTGATCAGGCCTGGCGCGTGCAACAGGATCGCCTGCGCCAGGCGCTCGGTGACAGTTTTCGGCCCGAGTTGATGAATACCCCGGCCGCACGCCTCGCGGTGCTCAACTCGCTCGTCGACCAGCGTCTGCTGCTTCTGGAAGCCGCCAAGGCAGGACTTGGCGCGAGCGACGAGGCGCTGCGCGAGGTGATCGGCAAGATTCCGGCGTTGCAGGAGAACGGCCAGTTCTCCATGGCCCGCTACCAGTCGGCCCTGGCTGCGCAGGGGATGTCGCAGGCGCAGTTCGAGGCACAGATTCGGCAGGATCTGACGCTGCAGGAGCTGGTTTCGGCGATCGGCGATACGGGCATCGCTGCCGCCAGCGAGACCGGGAGGATCCTGGCAATCCAGTCCGAGGAGCGGCAGGTTGCCGAGTTCCGCATCGCTCCGGGTCAGTTCGCTGGCCAGGTCCGGATCGACGAGCCGGAGATGCGCAAGTTCTACGACGATAACAGCAAGCGATTCGAGATCGCGGAGCAGGCCCGTGTCGAGTACGTCGTTCTATCCCTCGATGCACTGGTCGGCCAGACTGCGGTCAAGGATGCCGATCTGCAGGCCTGGTACGACAGTCACCGGGATCGCTACCAGCAGGGCGAAGAAAGGCGTGCGAGTCACATCCTGATCCTGATGCCGAGCGGCGATTCCGAACAGGCCAAGGCCAGGGCGCGAGCCGAAGAGCTTCTCGATGAATTGCGGAAATCGCCCGAGCGCTTCGCGGATCTCGCGAGGAAGCATTCGCAGGATCCGGGCTCGGCAGCCAGAGGCGGCGATCTTGGCGTCGTCGCGCGCGGGACGATGGTCAAGCCTTTCGAGGATGCTGTCTTCAGCCTGCGCGAGAACGAGCTGTCCGATCTCGTGCAGTCCGAGTTCGGCTATCACATCATCATGGTGACGGGCATCCGGCCGGGCAAGCAGCGGAGCTTCGCCGAGGTGCGCCCGGAAATCGAGGCCGAGCTGAAGCGGCAGGCAGCGCAGCGGCGATTTGCCGAGGATGCCGAAGCCTTCAGCAACATCGTCTACGAGCAACCGGACAGTCTTCAGCCGGCTGCCGAACGTTTCAAGCTGAAGCTGCAGACATCGGACTGGTTGCCACGCAATCCCACGCCGGCGGCGATGGCCGGTCTGGGGCAGTTGGGCAATGCCAAGGCTCTCGCAGCGATCTTCTCGGACGACTCGATCAGGAACAAGCGCAACACGGAGGCCATCGAGGTGGCTCCGAACACCTTGCTGGCCGCGCGCGTGGTCGAACACCGGCCAGCGAGTGTACGGCCGTTCGAAACGGTGAAGGCCGACATCGAGGCTGCGCTGAAGGCGCAGGGCGAGGCTGCTCTGGCACGTTCCGCGGGCGAAGCGCGGCTTGCCGAGTTGCGGCAGGGGAGTGCGGACCCCCTCTCCTGGACGCCGGTGCGCAAGCTCTCGCGGCAGGATGCGCGGCAACTGCCGCCGGCGGCGGCGAAAGCGATCTTTAGTGCCGACGTGCAGAAACTTCCGGCCTACGTCGGCGCCGAAGCAGCCGATGCCGGCTATGTGCTGTACAAGATCGTCAAGGTGACGCAGCCGGAGCGGCTTGACGAGGCGCGGCGGCAGGCGCTGCAGCGCGAGTATGGGATGATTCTCGGACAGGAGGATTTTGCGGCCTATCTCGCCGGTCTGCGGCAGCGCTACAAGATCGACATCAACAAGGCGGCACTGGAACGTAAGGAGCGCTAGGCGCCGGCGTCGCTGCTCCCTGTCCGGCCGCAGCCCCCC
>DDUX01000001.1:45157-47895 GCA_002345025.1 Candidatus Accumulibacter iunctus
GCGGATTACATGTCCATGCCGCCCATGCCACCCATGCCACCCATGCCGCCACCCATGCCGCCACCCATCGGCGGCTTCTCTTCGGCCAGTTCGGCCACCATGCAATCGGTGGTGAGCATCAGACCGGCGATGGAGGCAGCATTCTGCAGCGCCGTCCGGGTGACCTTGGTCGGATCGAGGACGCCCATCTCGACCAGATCGCCGTAGTCGCCGGTGGCGGCGTTGTAGCCGAAGTTGCCGCTGCCTTGAAGAACGGCGTTGACCACCACCGACGGCTCTTCACCGGCGTTGGCGACGATCTCGCGCAGCGGCTGTTCCAACGCCCGCAGGACGATCTTGATACCGGCGTCCTGATCGTGGTTGTCACCCTTGAGCGTATGCAGCCCGGAACGAGCACGCAGCAGCGCGACGCCACCGCCGGCGACGATCCCTTCTTCGACCGCCGCGCGGGTTGCGTGCAGCGCGTCCTCGACGCGGGCCTTCTTCTCCTTCATCTCGACTTCGGTTGCCGCTCCGACCTTGATCAGGGCAACACCGCCAGCGAGCTTGGCAACGCGCTCCTGCAGCTTTTCCTTGTCGTAGTCGCTGGTCGCGGTCTCGATCTGGGCGCGGATCTGCTTGACGCGTGCCTCGATGTTCGCGCTGACGCCAGCGCCATCGATGATGGTCGTGTTTTCCTTGCCGATCTCGATTCGCTTGGCCTGACCAAGATCAGCCAGGGATGCCTTCTCGAGCGTCAGACCGACCTCTTCGGCGATCACCTGGCCGCCGGTGAGAATCGCGATGTCCTCGAGCATGGCTTTGCGGCGGTCGCCGAAACCTGGGGCCTTGACGGCGCAGGTCTTCAGGATGCCGCGGATGTTGTTGACCACCAGGGTGGCAAGCGCTTCACCGTCGACGTCTTCAGCGACGATCAGCAGCGGGCGGCTCGACTTGGCGACCTGTTCGAGAACCGGCAGCAGGTCGCGGATGTTCGAGATCTTCTTGTCGAAAATCAGGATGAACGGGTTCTCGAGGATCGCATTCTGCTTCTCGTTGTTGTTGATGAAGTAGGGGCTCAGGTAGCCACGGTCAAATTGCATCCCCTCGACGACATCGAGTTCGTTGTTCAGCGACTTGCCGTCCTCGACGGTGATGACGCCTTCCTTGCCGACCTTGTCCATCGCCTTGGCGATGATGTCGCCGATGTCGGCGTCAGCGTTGGCGGAGATGGCGCCAACCTGAGCAATCTCCTTGCTCGTCGAGCAAGGCTTCGAGAGCGACTTCAGGGCCTCAACGGTTGCCACCACGGCCTTGTCGATGCCGCGCTTGAGATCCATCGGATTCATCCCGGCGGCAACATACTTCATGCCTTCGCGGACGATCGACTGCGCCAGAACGGTAGCGGTCGTGGTGCCGTCACCAGCGATGTCGGAGGTCTTGGAAGCGACTTCCTTCAGCATCTGGGCGCCCATATTGGCGAACTTGTCCTTCAGTTCGATTTCCTTGGCGACCGAAACACCGTCCTTGGTGACCGTCGGCGAACCATACGACCGTTCAAGGACGACATTGCGTCCTTTCGGGCCGAGGGTGATCTTCACCGCGTCGGCGAGGATGTTCACACCCTCGACCATGCGTGCGCGTGCGTTGTCGCCGAACTTGACGTCTTTAGCTGCCATAGAGTTAACTCCTGTGTATCTTCAATGATTTATGTCTGAATCGGGCAAATCGCCGGATGCCGGCCGGGCGCACCGGGCGCCGTTCGAGCTCGGCTCCTCAGGCTTCGATGACGCCCATGATGTCTTCTTCACGCATGACCAGCAGTTCATCTCCTTCGACCTTGACGGTCTGACCGGCGTACTTGCCGAACAGGACGCGGTCACCAACCTTGACGGCGAGGGCACGGACGCTGCCGTCTTCGAGGATCTTGCCGGTGCCCACGGCGCGAATCTCGCCCTGGTCAGGCTTTTCGGCGGCGGTATCCGGAATGACGATACCGGACGCGGTGCGGCGCTCCTCTTCAAGACGTTTGACGATCACGCGGTCATGCAGCGGACGAATCTTCATGCAGTTTCTCCTAGGGTTAAGGACAATTCAGAACTCCAGCTAGCCTGTTGGGAGCCCCCGGCCCACAGGCTCGAGGGCTCGAGTGTGTTGGCACTCGTCGCTAACGAGTGCTAATAATAGGGTCCGTCAGGTCAGATTTCAAGCCCTGCCAATGGAACTGTTGATGTTCCAGGTCAGCATGTCGCGGCGGACGCGGCTCGCCGGGGCGTGAGCCCTCGCTTCGCAAGTCCGCTCCGGAGGCGGGCAGGCCCGGCACGGCGCCGGCGGCCGGGGGCTGAACTCAACAATTTTGTTCCCAGTGTATTGACGCGGGCGGAGGCGATTGCTAGAATGCTCCCTCTTCGCAGCCAGAAGGCTACACGACGGTCGAGATTGATCAGGTCGGGTAGCAGGGGCGGCGAAGGCTACCGGGGCGTTTCCCCGGCGTGTCGCGGGGTGGAGCAGTCTGGCAGCTCGTCGGGCTCATAACCCGAAGGTCACAGGTTCAAATCCTGTCCCCGCAACCAGCTCTTTAACAATGAGACAACNNGCATGTCGCGGCGGACGCGGCTCGCCGGTGCGTGAGCCCTCACTTCGCAGGTCCGCTCCGGAGGCGGGCAGGCCCGGCACGGGCGCCGGCGGCCGGGGCTGAACTCAACAATTTTGTTCCCAGTGTATTGACGCGGGCAGAGGCGATTGCTAGAATGCTCCCT
>DDUX01000073.1 GCA_002345025.1 Candidatus Accumulibacter iunctus
GTCCCCCCCCACCCGCCCCAACCCCCCCCCGCTGCCCCCCCCCCGCCACCCCCCCCCCCCCCTGCCGCTGCGCTGCCGCCACCGCCTCACGCACGAGCGTATCGGCCAGGCCCGGCTCTATTCCGACCGCTTCGCCGGCGCCGGCGACTGCCTGCTGCAGGACGCGCTCGAGTTGAGGATCGAGCGCCATGACCTGCATTTCGGATGCACCGGGGTAGAGTTCCTGCACGATCGAACGTCCCAGCGCCACGCGCACCTGCACCGTCAGCGCGTCCGGGTCCTGCGAGCGTGCAGCACCATCGGCAAGGGTTTCGATCACCGTCCGCATGTCGCGCAGAGACACCCCCTCTTCGAGCAGATTGCGCAGAACCTTCTGCACCGTTCCGAGCGACAAGGCCTTGGGTACAAGATCTTCGACCAGTTTCGGCATGTCCTTTGCCAGATGATCGAGCAGGGCTTGCGCTTCCTGTCGCCCAAGGAGTTCGGCAGCATGCGAGAGGATCAGATGATTGAGGTGCGTGGCGACAACCGTGCTCGGATCGACGACCGTATAGCCATAGGCCTGCGCCTGTTCGCGCGCCGCCGGATCGATCCATACCGCCGGCAGGCCGAAGGCCGGATCCGTGGTTGCCGTGCCGGGCACCTGCCCTGCCACCCGACCCGGATTGATCGCCAGCAGGTTGCCCGGGAACGCTTCTCCCTCGCCGATCTCGACGCCCTTGAGGAGGATCTTGTAGGCGTTTGGCTTCAGTTCGAGGTTGTCGCGTATATGAACCGGCGACACGAGAAAGCCAACGTCCTGCGCGAACTTCTTGCGGATACCGCGGATGCGGCGCAGCAGCTCGCCATCCTGCGCCTTGTCGACCAGCGGAATCAGCCGGTAGCCGACCTCGAGCCCGAGAACGTCGAGCGGCGTCACGTCCGCCCAGCTCGCTTCCTGCACCTCGCGCGCCACCGTCGGTGCTGCCGCGACGGGCAGCGGCGGCGCCGACTGCTGCTGCTTGTCCAGCCGCCAGGCGGCGGCCGCCAGCGCACCGCCAAGCAGAAGGAAGATGAAGTTCGGCATGCCGGGAATCAAACCGAGCAAACCGATGATCGCCGCCGTCAGGTAGAGCGGCTTCGGATTGTTGAACAGCTGCGCGGCAAACTGCTGTGACACATCCTGCTCGTCGCCGACCCGCGTCACCACCATGCCGGCAGCAATCGACACGATCAGCGCCGGGATCTGGGCGACCAGCCCATCACCGATCGTCAGCAGGGTGTAGGTTCGCGCCGCCGTCCCGATATCGAGATTGTGCTGCAGGACGCCGACGAACAGGCCGCCGACGACGTTGATCAGCATGATCAGGATGCCGGCAATCGCATCGCCGCGAACGAACTTCGACGCGCCATCCATCGAGCCGAAGAAATCGGCTTCCTGAGCGATCGTCGTGCGCCGCTTGCGCGCCTCGTCCTCGCCGATCAAGCCGGCGTTGAGGTCGGCATCGATCGCCATCTGCTTGCCCGGCATCGCGTCCAGGGTGAAGCGGGCGGCGACTTCGGCAACCCTGCCCGCACCCTTGGTGATGACGATGAAGTTGATGATCACCAGGATCGTGAACACCACCAGCCCGACACCATAGTTGCCGCCAACGAGAAAGTGGCCGAAGGCTTCGATCACCTTTCCCGCCGCCGCCGGACCGGTATGCCCTTCGAGCAGGACGACCCGCGTCGAGGCCACGTTCAGGGACAGGCGAAGCAGTGTCGTGACGAGGAGGACGGTGGGAAAGACCGAGAAATCGAGCGGCTTCATCACGCTCATGGCAACCAGCATGACGATCACCGAAATGGCGATGTTGAAGGTGAAAAAGAGATCCAGGAGGAAGGGTGGCAGCGGCAACACCATCATCGCCAGGATGAGCAGGATCAGCAGCGGGCCAGCCAGCTGCCGCTGGCCAAAGCGCGCGACGAGATCCTGCAGGACGATGGTGGCGCTAGCCACGGCCAAGCTCCGGGACCAGCTCGGGTGGGACCACTATCGCGGCTGGTGGCAGCGGCAAGTCACCGCCGGCTTGGCGCCAGGTGCTCAACTGGTAGACATAGGCCAGCACCTCGGCGACGGCTGCGTACAGCGTCGCCGGGATCTCCTGATCGACATCGACGTGCCGGTGCAGCGCGCGCGCCAGCGCCGCCGCCTCGACCATCGGTACGCCGCTGTTCGCAGCCAGCTGGCGTATCTTCAGCGCGATCTCGCCAGCCCCCTTGGCCAGAACTTTCGGCGCCCCCATGCCGCTGTTGTAGGCCAGGGCAACCGCGTAATGTGTCGGGTTGGTGACGATGACGTCGGCTGCCGGCACCGCAGCCATCATCCGCTTGCGGGCAGCCTCGCGCTGCAACTGGCGGACGCGCCCCTTGATCTCCGGGTCGCCCTCAAGCTCCTTGCCTTCCTGCCTGACTTCCTGGTGGCTCATCTTGAGCTTGTCTTGGTACTGCCAGAGCTGGAACGGTACATCGACGGCAACGATCAGCAGCATCGCCGAAACGATGGCGAGAAAGCTGAAGCTCAGCAGGTGGCCGGCATTCGCCAACCCGGCCGGCAGTGGCTGTGCGAACATGGCGAGCAAGTCACCCCGCTCGCTCCACAACACCCAGGCGGCAACGCCTCCGAGCAGCGTGGCCTTGGCAACTGCCTTGACGAGTTCGACCACGCCGCTCCACGAAACCAGACGGCCGATGCCCTTTAGTGGATCGAGGCGGCTCGGGTCAGGTAGCAGGGCCTTGGCAGAAAAGTTCCAGCTGCCGAGGAAGAACGGGGAGAGCAGCACGGCAACGAGCAGGGCGCCAAAGAGTGGGGTGCAGGTCAGCAATGCCTCGGCCGAAAGATCGGCAAGCCGGGTCAGCATCTGCGCTGGTTCGTGTGCTGCCTGGTGGTCGACCAGAAGACCGCGGCGGACGAGGCCCGACAGCCTGTGCATCATCCAGGGGCCCAGCAGCATGAACGCAGCTGCGGCGACGATGAGGACGAGAAAGGCACCAACCTCCTGCGAGCGCGGGACCTGTCCCTCTTCGCGAGCCTGTTCGAGGCGTCTCGCCGATGCGGGTTCCGTACGTTCGAGGTCGCTTTCCTCTGCCATTTCGAGCTTCCAGTCTGGACCAGCGTATTATAAGAAAAACGCTGTTAGAATAGATAGCTAGGCACTTTTATTTAGATCGATTCTCGAATAGTTGCAGCTTAACAACATTTCTCTCGGCGAAGCAAAAGACAAGGGGGCTTGCGCCGCCTTGCTCGAACCTGCCGACCGTGCGCCGGTAGCTAGACGAGCAGTTCGAGCGCTCGCGGCGCTGGCGACCGGACGTCGCGGTCGCCGTTGGCGGCGAGATCGCACAGCAGTTCCTTCATGTCGAGGATCAGGACGATCTGACCATTCGACAGCGTCGTCACTCCCGCCACCCCGCGCGGCCGGAAGTCGTCGAGCGCCTTGATCACCGCGTCATCGCGCCCGGCAAAGTTGTCGACCGCAAGAATGAAGCTGCGCTCGGCGGTCTGCATCAGGACGCCAAACTCGGGCCGCCGCACTTGCGGCCACCCGAGCAGCCGCGCGAGGGCGATCACCGGCAGGATCTCGCCACGCACCACCAGAGTTTCCTTGCCACCCACTTCCTGCATTCGCTCGTGGTCAATCGGCAGAATCTCCCGCACCAGGGATAGCGGCAAGGCAAAGGGCTGATCGCCAAGAAGGACCAGCAGAACGGGCAGGATGGCGAGCGTCAGCGGCAGCGAGATGACGAACACCGAGCCCTTGCCGAACTCGGAACGGATCTCGATCGACCCGTTCAGCTTCTGGATGTTCGTCTTCACGACATCCATGCCGACGCCGCGACCGGAGACCGCCGAAGCCTTCGCCATCGTCGAAAAGCCCGGCAGGAAGATCAGGTTGAGGCTTTGCCGGTCATCCAGCGTATTCGCTTCTTCCTCGCTGATGATGTGCTTCTCGACAGCCTTTGCCCGGATACGCTCCGGGCTCATCCCGCGCCCATCATCGGCAATCATCAGAACGATGTGATCACCTTCCTGACGCGCTTCGAGGCGGATGACGCTCTTCGCCTGCTTGCCGGCAGCGCGGCGCTCATCGGGCGACTCGACGCCATGATCGACGGCATTGCGTATCAGATGGATCAGCGGGTCGGCCAGATCCTCGATCATCGTCTTGTCGACCTCGGTCTCTTCACCAACCAGAGCCAGTTCGACATCCTTGCCCAATTGCCTGGCCAAGTCGCGCGCGATGCGCGGATACTTCTGGAACAGGCGGCCAATCGGCTGCATGCGCGTCTTCATCACCG
>DDUX01000049.1 GCA_002345025.1 Candidatus Accumulibacter iunctus
GTGTCGAGATGGTGATGCCGGGCGACAACGTGCAGATGACGGTGAAGCTGATCTCGCCGATCGCCATGGAAGAAGGTCTGCGTTTCGCGATTCGCGAAGGTGGCCGCACCGTCGGCGCCGGCGTCGTCGCCAAGATCATCGAGTAGTTCGGCGAAACCCTTCGGCGGCGCTGCGGTGCCGCTGCTCGCTCTTTGGAAATCGACCATGCAAAGCCAGAAAATCCGTATTCGCCTGAAGGCCTTCGACTATCGTCTCATCGATCAGTCCGCGCAGGAGATCGTAGATACCGCCAAGCGTACCGGAGCAGTCGTGCGCGGCCCGGTCCCCCTGCCTACCCGCATCCAGCGCTATGACCTGCTGCGCTCGCCGCACGTTGACAAGACCTCGCGCGATCAGCTCGAGATTCGCACTCACCTGCGGTTGATGGACATCATCGATCCGACCGACAAGACCGTCGACGCCCTGATGAAACTCGATCTGCCAGCAGGCGTCGATGTCGAAATCAAGTTGCAGTAAGGGCTTCTAGCGGCTATAATCGCCGCCTTTCGCCGGGCAGACCGCAGCTTGCGCTGCCCGTTCCTTTTGTGGTGCTCGCCGGCCAATCGTAGCCGGTCAGAGGAGAATAAGCATGAGTCTAGGCCTTGTAGGGCGCAAGGTCGGCATGACGCGCATCTTTACCGACGATGGTGTCAGCATCCCGGTAACTGTGCTCGACGTGTCGAACAATCGCGTTGCCCAGATCAAAACGCCGGAAGTCGACGGCTATCCTGCCGTCCAGGTCGCTTTCGGCAAGCGCCGCCCCTCACGTGTGAACAAGCCGATGGCCGGGCATCTTGCCAAGGCTGGCGTCGAGGCGGGGCACGTTCTCAAGGAGTTTCCGGTCGCTGTCGCCGATCTTGCTGCGCTCAAGGCGGGCGATCAGATCAGTGTGACGATATTCGTCGTCGGCCAGAAGGTCGACGTGACCGGGCAAACGATCGGCAAGGGCTTTTCGGGTGCGATCAAGCGGCACAACTTCAAGTCCCAGGGCGCGGCGCACGGCAACTCGGTGTCGCACAAGGCGCCGGGATCGACCGGCATGGCCCAGGACCCGGGGCGGGTCTTTCCCGGCAAGAAGATGGCCGGTCACTTTGGCGACGTCAAGCGCACGCAGCAGAATCTCGAAGTCGTCCGCGTCGACGTCGAACGTCAGTTGCTCCTGCTCAAGGGCGCGGTACCGGGCGCCAAAGGATCGGACGTGATCGTGCGGCCTGCAGTCAAGGCGGGGGCATAAATGGAACTCAAGCTGATTAATGAGCAGGGCCAGGAGGCAAGCCGCCTCGAGGCATCGGATACGCTGTTTGGTCGCGAGTACAACGAAGCACTGGTGCACCAGGTTCTGGTTGCGTACCAGGCAAACGCCCGTGGCGGCAATCGCGCACAGCGGGATCGTCATGACGTGGCCCACACCACCAAGAAGCCGTGGCGACAGAAGGGCACAGGCAGGGCGCGGGCCGGGATGTCGTCGTCGCCGATCTGGCGTGGTGGTGGTCGGGCGTTTCCGAACCTGGCGGATGAGAACTTCAGCCAGAAGCTCAACCGCAAGATGTATCGCGCAGGAATGGCATCGATCCTGTCGCAACTGGCGCGCGACGACCGCTTGGCGGTCGTCGACAGTCTGACCGTCGAAGCTCCGAAGACGAAGCTCTTCGCCGCCAAGATCAAGGGCATGGGTTATGACTCGGTACTGGTGATCACCGACACGCTCGACGAGAATGTCTTTCTCGCCGCGCGCAATCTGCCGAATGTGCTCGTTCTCGAGGTGCATCAGGCAGATCCGGTTTCGCTGGTCCGCTTCGGCAGGGTGCTGATGACCCGGGCTGCGGTGGCAAAGTTTGAGGAGATCCTGGGATGAATGAAGAACGTCTGTTGCAGGTGCTCCTGGCACCGCAGATCTCCGAGAAGGCTACCTTCGTTGCCGACAAGCATGAGCAGGTGATCTTCCGCGTTGTTCCCGATGCGACCAAGGCCGAGGTCAAGGGCGCTGTCGAACTGCTCTTCAAGGTCTCCGTCGAGTCCGTGCAGGTGGCCAATGTCAAGGGCAAGAAGAAGCGCTTCGGCCGAGTTGCTGGTCGTCGCAGTGGCTGGAAGAAGGCTTTCGTCTGCTTGAAGCCCGGTCAGGAAATCAACTTCGTTGATGGAGGTGGCGTCTGATGGCTCTCGTCAAAGTCAAACCGACTTCGCCGGGCCGGCGCGCCGTGGTCCGCGTCGTCAACCCGAACCTGCACAAGGGCGCGCCGGTTGCCGGACTCTTGGAACCGCAGTCGAAAAAGGCCGGCCGGAACAACAACGGCCACATCACGACGCGGCACCAGGGTGGCGGCCACAAGCAGCACTACCGACTGGTCGACTTCAAGCGCACCAAGGACGGTGTGCCGGCGAAGGTGGAACGTCTCGAGTACGACCCCAACCGCACAGCGAACATTGCGCTGCTGTGCTACGCCGACGGCGAGCGTCGCTACATCATTGCCCCCAGGGGATTGACCGTTGGTCAGCAGGTGTCGAGCGGGTCGGAGGCGCCGATCAAGGTCGGCAACGCGCTGCCTATTCGCAACATCCCGGTGGGCACGACGATCCATTGCGTCGAGATGGTTCCCGGCAAGGGCGCGCAACTGGCGCGATCGGCGGGAACCTCGGTGCAGCTACTGGCGCGCGAGGGCGTGCACGCCCAGTTGCGCTTGCGGTCGGGCGAGATTCGTCGCGTCCATGTCGAGTGCCGGGCGACGATTGGCGAAGTGGGTAATGAAGAGCATAGCCTACGTTCCATTGGCAAGGCTGGCGCGACCCGCTGGCGCGGTGTGCGGCCGACGGTTCGCGGCGTCGCCATGAACCCGATCGATCACCCGCACGGTGGCGGCGAAGGGAAGACGGCAGCGGGCATGCATCCGGTCAGCCCGTGGGGTACCAAGACCAAGGGCTATCGTACCCGTCGCAACAAGCGTACGACCTCGATGATCGTGCAGCGCCGGCAAAAACGCTAAGGGATAGAGAACCATGGGACGTTCCGTTAAAAAGGGCCCGTTTGCTGATGCCCATCTGATCAATAAAGTGAGCGCGGTCCGCGCGACGGGCGACAAGCGCCCGATCAAGACATGGTCGCGTCGCTCGACGGTCCTGCCGGACTTTGTTGGCCTGACGATCGCCGTGCATAACGGCAAGCAGCATATCCCGGTGTACATCACCGAGAACATGGTCGGGCACAAGTTGGGCGAGTTTTCGCTGACTCGTACCTTCAAGGGCCATACATCCGGCAAGAAGGCCAAGAAGTAGGGGAATGAATATGGAAACTCGTGCTGTTTTGCGCGGCGTGCGGCTGTCGAGTCAAAAGGGCCGGCTGGTGGCAGACCAGATTCGTGGCCTGCCGGTAGACAAGGCGCTGAGCATCCTTGCCTTCAGTCCCAAAAAGGGTGCCGGGATCATCAAGAAGGTGCTCGAGTCGGCGATCGCGAACGCCGAGCACAACGATGGTGCCGACATCGACGAGCTGAAGGTGAAGACCATCTGCGTCGAGAAGGGCATGGTGCTCAAGCGCTTCACTGCGCGGGCGAAGGGGCGTGGCAACAGGATCGTCAAGCCGACGTGTCACGTCTTCCTGACCGTCGGCAACTGAGGAACAAGAATGGGACAAAAGATTCATCCTACTGGCTTTCGTCTGGCCGTCACCCGCGATTGGTCGTCACGCTGGTACGCCAACAGCAAGGACTTCGCCGGGATGCTCAACGAGGATCTGCGTGTTCGCGAGTATCTGAAGAAGAAGCTGAAGCACGCCTCGGTCGGTCGCATCCTGATCGAGCGCCCGGCCAAGAATGCACGCGTGACCGTCTTCTCGGCGCGGCCAGGCGTGGTGATCGGCAAGAAGGGCGAAGAGATCGACAACCTGCGTGGCGCACTGCAGAAGATCATGGGTGTTCCGGTACATGTCGGGATCGAGGAAATCCGCAAGCCCGAACTCGATGCGCAACTGATTGCCGATTCGATCACCCAGCAGCTCGAGAAGCGGATCATGTTCCGCCGGGCGATGAAGCGGGCGATGCAGAATGCCATGCGCCTGGGTGCGCAGGGGATCAAGATCATGAGTTCCGGCCGCCTCAACGGGGCGGAGATCGCCCGTCGCGAGTGGTATCGCGAGGGCCGGGTGCCGCTGCACACGCTGCGCGCCGACATTGATTACGCAACATCCGAAGCCCTGACGACCTATGGTCTGATCGGGGTCAAGGTGTGGGTCTTCAAGGGCGAGATTCTGGCACGCCATGAGCAGGCAGCGGCTGCAGCCGACAGCACCCTCGAGGACCAGCGGCGGCCGAGGCGCGGCGGTGCGCGGCCCGCCGATACTGCTGACAGAGGCCGCCCGGCGACGAAGGGCGCGGATGAGGTTGCCAGGGTAGAAAGCGCACCCGGGGAAGCCAAGGCTCCCGTGAAACGAGTTAGAAAGGCAGGAACAACAGATGCTGCAGCCAGCTAGAAGGAAGTACCGCAAGGAGCAGAAGGGCCGCAATACCGGCCTTGCCTTACGCGGGGCCAAAGTCAGTTTTGGCGAGTTCGGGCTGAAGTCGATCGGCCGCGGGCGGCTGACCGCCCGGCAGATCGAGGCGGCGAGGCGTGCCATGACCCGCCATATCAAACGGGGTGGCCGCATCTGGATTCGCATCTTCCCGGACAAGCCCATTTCCAAGAAGCCGGCCGAGGTTCGCATGGGAAGCGGCAAGGGAAATCCGGAGTACTACGTGGCGGAGATCAAGCCGGGCAAGGTACTCTACGAGATGGATGGCGTCAGTGAAGGCCTGGCGCGCGAGGCCTTCGCGCTCGCCGCTGCGAAGCTGCCGATTCCGACGGTGTTTGTAACGCGCATGGTGGGATGATCATGAAAGTCAGTGAACTCAGAGCAAAAACGGTCGATGAGCTGAACCAGGAACTGCTTGCCCTGCTGAAAGCACAGTTCGGATTGCGCATGCAGCTTGCCACCCAGCAGTTGACGAACAATAGTCAGATCGGCAAAGTGCGCCGTCAGATCGCGCGCGTGCGGACGCTTCTTCGTGAAAAGGCAGTTCAATGAGTGAGACCAAGAGCAGCAAGCGTACCCTCATCGGGCGCGTCGTCAGTGACAAGATGGAAAAGACGGTGACCGTACTCGTCGAGCGTCGCGTCAAGCACGCCATGTACGACAAGATCATCGTTCGTTCCAGCAGGTATCACGCGCAGAACGACAACAACGAGGCGAAACTCGGCGACACGGTCGAGATTCAGGAGTCACGGCCGTTGTCGAAAACCAAGTCGTGGGTCGTCAGCCGGCTGCTCGAACGGGCTGTGGCGATTTAGTTCTTGCGTTTGTCTTTGCACCGGCTATAATGCCGAGTTTTCCCGCGCCCGACCGCAGCAACCAGTCGAGCGTTTCTCCCCTAGCGGGTTCCAAGACTGACCGCCGTCGCGGGCCAAGTTGGAGTGACAGATGATTCAAGTACAGACTACTCTCGACGTCGCCGACAACACTGGTGCTCGCTCGGTGATGTGTATCAAGGTGCTCGGCGGCTCGAAGCGTCGCTACGCCGGCGTCGGTGACATCATCAAAGTGGCGATCAAGGACGCCGCTCCGCGCGGGCGCGTCAAGAAGGGCGACGTCTATAGCGCCGTCGTCGTACGCACGGCAAAGGGTGTTCGCCGGGTGGACGGTTCGCTCGTCAAGTTCGACCACAACGCCGCAGTGCTGCTCAACAACAAGATGGAGCCGATCGGTACGCGTATCTTCGGGCCGGTGACACGCGAGCTGCGTGGCGACCGCTTCATGAAGATCGTCTCTCTGGCGCCGGAAGTGCTGTAAGGAAGGTCATGGAAAAGATTCGTAAGGGCGATGACGTGGTCGTCATCGCCGGCAAGGACAAGGGCAAGCGGGGAACCGTTCTGGCTCGTTCGGATGCCGAGCATGTTCTCGTCGAGGGGGTGAACCGCGTCAAGAAGCACGTCAAGCCGAATCCGGTCAAGGGCGTCGTCGGCGGCATCATCGAAAAGGAAATGCCGCTGCATGTCTCGAATGTGGCGCTTTACAACCCGGCGACGCGGAAAGCGGACCGGGTCGGCTTCAGGAAGCTTGAGGACGGCACGAAGGTGCGCTTCTTCAAGTCGAACGGCGAAGTCTTGCGGGCATAAGGATCAGTCATGGCGCGTTTGCTGCAGTATTACAAGGATACGGTGGTTCCCGAGCTGACCGAGAAATTCGGCTACAAGTCGAACATGGAGGTCCCGCGGATCATCAAGGTGACGCTCAACATGGGCGTTGGCGAAGCGGTGGCGGACAAGAAGGTGCTCGAGAACGCGGTCGGCGACATGGTCAAGATCGCCGGGCAGAAGCCGGTGATGACCAAGGCACGCAAGTCGATTGCCGGCTTCAAGATTCGTACCGGTTACGCCATTGGTTGCATGGTGACCCTGCGCGGGCCGCGCATGTTCGAGTTCATTGACCGCCTGGTGACCGTCGCTCTGCCGCGCGTCCGCGACTTCCGGGGCATCTCCGGTAAGGGTTTCGATGGCCGCGGCAACTACAGTATGGGTCTCAAGGAGCAGATCATCTTCCCGGAAATCGAGTACGACCGGATCGACGCGCTGCGCGGCATGAATATCAGTGTCACCACCACTGCCAAGACCGATGAAGAGGCGCGTGCCTTGCTTGGCGCGTTTAAATTTCCTTTCAGGAACTGAGACGAAATGGCGAAAATCGCTGTGATCAACCGCGGGGAAAAGCGGCGCAAGGTTGTCAAGAAATATGCCGGGAAGCGAGCCGAGCTGTTGGCGGTGATTGCTGATCAGAGCCTGTCGATCGAGGACCGCTTCGAGGCCCGTCTCAAGATGCAGGCGTTGCCGCGCAACGCCAGCCCCGTCAGGCTGCGCAACCGCTGCGCGCTGACCGGCCGCCCGCGCGGCGTCTTCCGCAAGTTTGGCCTCGCTCGTGGCAAGCTGCGCGAGTTCTTCATGCAGGGCGAAGTACCAGGCATGGTCAAGGCTAGCTGGTAGCAGGAGAAAACAGAATGAGTATGAGCGATCCGATCAGCGACATGCTGACCCGCATCCGGAATGCCCAGATGGCGAGCAAGGTGACTGTCGCCATGCCGTCGTCAAAGGTGAAAATCGCCATCGCCCAGGTCTTGAAGGACGAAGGCTACGTCGAAGACTTCTCGGTCGATCCCAACGCCGGCAAGCCGGTGCTCGAAATCGGCCTCAAGTACTATGCTGGCCGGCCGGTAATCGAGCGTATCGACCGTGTCTCGCGCCCGGGACTTCGCATCTATCGGGGCGCGGGTGATATTCCACTGGTGATGAACGGTCTTGGAGTGGCCATCGTGTCGACTCCCAAGGGCGTGATGACCGATCGCAAGGCCCGCGCCAGCCACGTTGGCGGCGAGGTCCTGTGCTTCGTCGCGTAAGGGGTAGCCATGTCCCGTGTTGCCAAGAAACCAATCATCCTGCCACCGGGGGTCGCCGTTGCGGTGAGCAGCGAGCGGATCTCCGTCAAGGGGCCGCTCGGCTCGCTCGACTTTACGAGCAATCCCGCGGTGACCGTCGAGCAGGAGGGCGGAAGTCTCGTCTGCAAGCCGGTTGCCGGTGCGCCGCAGGCAGATGCCTTGTCGGGTACGGTGCGTGCCGTCGTGGCCAACATGGTCACTGGCGTCAGTTCCGGTTTCGAGCGGAAACTGAATCTCGTCGGCGTCGGTTATCGTGCGCAGGCCCAGGGCGATACGCTGAACCTCACGCTGGGGTTCTCGCATCCAGTAGCCTACAAGTTGCCGGCCGGGATCACGGCCCTGACTCCGACGCAAACTGAAATCGTGATCAAGGGTGTTGACCGCCAACTCGTCGGCCAGGTCGCGGCGGAAGTACGCAATTATCGCAAGCCGGAGCCCTACAAGGGCAAGGGGGTGCGCTATGCGGACGAGGTCGTCGTGATCAAGGAAACGAAGAAGAAAAAGTAAGGGTGCTCAGATGATTGACAAGAAACAGGCGCGTTTGCGCAGGGCCCGCAAGACCCGGGCCAAGATTGCCGAACTGAACACAGTGCGCTTGTCGGTGCACCGGAGCAATTGCCACATTTATGCGCAGGTGATTTCCCCTTGCGGGTCGCGGGTGCTGGCCTCTGCGTCGTCGCTGGAACCCGGGGTGCGTAGCATGCTGCCCAATGGGGGCGACATCAATGCAGCTAAGACGATCGGTCTGCTGATTGCCGAGCGCGCCAGGAGTGCGGGAATCGAGAGCGTCTCCTTCGACCGCGCGGGCTTCCGCTACCACGGCCGGATCAAGGCGCTGGCGGATGCAGCGCGTGAAGGCGGTCTCAAGTTCTGATCGCAGAGTGCAAGGAATTGGAGTAATCAATGGCTAAACCGCAAAGCAGGAAACCTCAGCAAGCCGAGAAGCCCGACGACGGCATGCGCGAGAAGATGATCTCGATCAACCGCGTGACCAAGGTCGTCAAGGGCGGTCGGATTCTCGGTTTCGCCGCGCTGACCGTTGTCGGTGACGGCGACGGGCGCGTCGGCATGGGCAAAGGCAAGTCCCGCGAAGTGCCGGTGGCGGTGCAGAAGGCGATGGAGGAAGCACGTCGCAACCTCATCCGGGTCAGCCTGAAGAACGGTACGCTGCAGCACACCGTGGTCGGACATCACGGCGCCTCTAGGGTGATGATGCAGCCGGCTCCGGAGGGAACCGGGATCATTGCCGGGGGTGCCATGCGGGCGGTGTTCGACGTCATCGGCATGACCAACGTGGTAGCCAAGGCGCATGGTTCGACCAATCCCTACAACATCGTTCGTGCCACCATCAACGGTCTGCGTGCAATGACCACGCCTGCCGAAGTCGCTGCCAAGCGGGGCAAGTCGGTGGCCGAGATCCTGGGGTAAGAGATGGCTGAAAAGACAGTGAAAGTGACCCTCGTCAGGAGCCTCATCGGCACCAAGGAGTCGCATCGGGCGACCGTTCGGGGCCTGGGCCTTCGTCGCGTCAACAGCAGTTCCTTGCTGGAGGACACGCCGGCGGTACGCGGAATGATCAACAAGGTGTCGTATCTCGTGAAATGTGAGCGCTGAGATGGAACTCAATACCGTACAGCCAGCCGATGGTTCGCGGCCGGCGAGAAAGCGCGTTGGCCGCGGCATCGGCTCCGGTTTCGGCAAGACCTGTGGCCGTGGTCACAAGGGGCAGAAGTCGCGCGCCGGCGGGTTGCACAAGGTCGGCTTTGAAGGCGGTCAGATGCCGTTGCAGAGGCGCTTGCCGAAGCGCGGCTTCAAGTCGCTCACGCGGTCGCGCAACGTCGAGGTGCGCCTCTCGGAGATCGCGCGCCTGCCGGTCGAGGAGATCGACTTGGCAACGCTCGTCCAGGCCAACCTCGTCGCGCAGAACGTACTCTCGGCGAAGGTGATTCTCTCGGGCGAGATCGACCGCAAGGTCGTCCTCCGGGGCGTCGGCGCGACGGCTGGTGCTCGCGCAGCGATCGAAGCCGCCGGCGGCAGCGTTGCCGAATGAACCGCGGTCAGGGGTGAGCTTTCTTGGCAACTAATGCGAACACGGTCGGCAAGGGCGGCAAGTTCGGCGATCTCAAGCGCCGACTGTGGTTCCTGCTTGGCGCGCTGGTGGTTTACCGCATCGGTGCACACATCCCGGTGCCGGGGATCGACGCGCGCGTCCTGAGCGAGCTCTTCAATCAGCAGCAGGGCGGCATGCTGGGCATGCTGAACATGTTCTCCGGCGGTGCGCTGTCACGCTTCACGATCTTCGCCCTCGGGATCATGCCGTACATCTCCGCGTCGATCATCATGCAATTGATGACGCACGCCAGCCCGCAGCTCGAGGCACTGAAGAAGGAAGGCGAGGCGGGCCGCCGCAAGATCACGCAGTACACGCGTTACGGCACAGTCTTTCTGGCACTGTTCCAGGGGATCGGCATTGCCGTAGCGGTCGAGGCGCAGCCAGGGCTGGTTCTCGAGCCGGGAATGATGTTCCGCTTGGTGACCGTCGTGACGCTGCTGACGGGTACGATGTTCCTGATGTGGCTGGGGGAGCAGATTACCGAGCGGGGCCTGGGCAACGGCATCTCGATCATCATCTTCGCCGGCATCGCCGCTGGTCTGCCGACCGCCATTGGCGGGCTGCTGGAACTGGTTCGTACGGGCGCCATGCATCCGCTGACAGCGATCGTGATCTGCGTCTTGGTCGTTCTGGTGACTGCCTTCGTCGTCTTTGTCGAGCGCGGCCAGCGCAAGATTCTGGTGAACTATGCGAAGAGGCAGGTCGGCAACAAGATTTATGGCGGGCAGAGTTCGCACCTGCCGTTGAAGCTGAACATGGCGGGGGTGATCCCACCGATTTTCGCCTCGTCGATCATCCTCTTCCCGGGCACCCTCGCCGGCTGGTTTGGCTCGGGCGAGTCCATGCGCTGGCTGAAGGACGTTGCCGGGGCGCTGTCGCCGGGGCAGCCGATCTACGTCATGCTCTATGCCGCGGCCATCGTTTTCTTCTGTTTCTTCTATACCGCGCTGGTCTTCAACTCCAAGGAAACAGCCGACAATTTGAAGCGCAGTGGGGCCTTCGTTCCTGGTATCCGGCCGGGCGACCAGACCGCGCGCTATATCGACAAGATTCTCATGCGTCTGACCCTGGTCGGCGCTGCCTACATCACGATCGTCTGTCTGCTTCCGGAGTTCCTGATTCTCAAATGGAACGTGCCGTTTTACTTCGGCGGTACTTCACTGCTGATCATTGTCGTGGTGACCATGGATTTCATGACTCAGGTTCAGGCCTATGCCATGTCGCACCAGTACGAGAGCCTGCTGAAGAAGGCGAACTTCAAGGGCTCCGGTCTACCGGCGAAATAGGATGGCAAAAGAAGATTTGATCGAAATGCAGGGAGAGGTCGTCGAGAACCTTCCCAACGCCACTTTCAGGGTGAAGCTCGAAAACGGTCACATGGTCCTGGGTTTCATTTCCGGAAAGATGCGAATGCACTACATCCGGATACTGCCGGGTGACAAGGTGACGGTGCAACTGACGCCCTACGATCTGAGTCGCGCGCGAATCGTCTTCCGCGCGAAGTGAAGAATCTCTACGCAACAAATCGGCTAGAGGCTGGTTGCGCCTCCGGCCGGAGAATCAGGAGTGAATCATGAAAGTGCTGGCATCCGTGAAGCGCATCTGCCGCAAGTGCAAGATTATTCGGCGGCATGGCATCGTGCGTGTGATCTGTTCGGATCAGCGTCACAAACAGCGGCAGGGTTGATCGCTGCGAGTCACTGTGGTGAGTCGTAAGTCGGTCGCAGGTATAATTCGAAGTTTCGATTTTTTTGGGGTGAATCGATGGCCCGCATCGCAGGCGTAAACCTCCCTAACCACCAGCATGCCGAGATTGCGCTGACCGCAATCTACGGGATCGGGCGTTCGCGCGCACAGAAGATTTGTGATTCTGCTGGGGTTGTGCGTTCAACAAGAATGAAGGACCTGAGCGAGGCCGAGCTGGAACGGCTGCGCGACGAGATCGGCAGGTATACGGTCGAAGGCGATCTGCGCCGCGAAGTCACGATGAGCATCAAGCGACTGATGGATCTCGGCTGTTATCGTGGCCTGCGGCACCGCAAGGGGCTTCCTTCGCGCGGTCAGCGCACGCGCACCAATGCGCGTACGCGCAAGGGCCCTCGCAAGCCGATCGCTGGCAAGAAATGATTAGCAACTAGGACCCGAAGATGGCCAAAACCGCTGCAAAAGTTCGCAAGAAAGTCAAGATCAGGAAGAACGTGGCTGAGGGTGTCGCTCACATCCACGCCTCTTTCAACAACACGATCATCACGATCACCGATCGCCAGGGCAACGCTTTGTCGTGGGCGACTTCCGGCGGCGCCGGCTTCAAGGGCTCGCGCAAGAGCACGCCCTTTGCGGCACAGGTTGCTGCCGAAGCTGCGGGCCGGGTGGCGGTCGAGTGCGGAGTGAAGAACCTCGAGGTTCGCATCAAGGGGCCAGGTCCCGGGCGCGAATCGTCGGTGCGGGCACTCAACGCGTTGGGGATGAAGATCACGGCGATCACCGACGTCACGCCGATCCCGCACAACGGATGCCGGCCACCCAAAAGGCGTCGGATTTAAGGAGAAGAAAAAGTGGCTCGTAATCTCGATCCGAAGTGCCGCCAGTGCCGCCGTGAAGGCGAGAAGTTGTTCCTCAAGGGAGAGAAGTGCTTCACGGACAAGTGTGCGATCGAACGTCGCTCGTACGCGCCGGGGCAGCATGGCCAGAAGTCGGGACAGCGCCTGTCCGACTACGGCGTGCACCTGCGCGAGAAGCAGAAGATTCGTCGCATCTATGGTGTTCTCGAAGGACAGTTCCGCAAGGTCTATCAGGAGGCCGACCGGCGCCGCGGGGTGACGGGTGAAGTCCTCCTGCAGTTGCTCGAGTCTCGTCTTGACAGCGTCTGCTACCGTATGGGTTTTGCCGCTTCGCGCTCGGAATCGCGGCAGGTCGTCCGCCACAATGGCGTTCTGGTCAACGGAAGGCGAGTCAACATCCCTTCCTACCAGGTGCGTCCCGGGGACGTGGTTGAGGTGTGCGACAAGGCGAAGGCGCAGCTGCGCGTCAAGGCAGCACTGGCCGCGGCCGAGGCCCGGGGTTTTCCGGTCTGGGTCGAGGTCGACGCCAAGTCCGCCAAGGGAACCTACAAGGCGCACCCCGAGCGCAGCGAGTTGCCGCCGACGATCAACGAGAGTCTGGTGATCGAGCTGTACTCGAAGTAACGGCGTCAGAGCTTGAAGGAATCAGGCAAAGGACTGTACATGCAAAGCAGTGGACTGTTTAAACCGCGCATCATCGATGTGCAGAGCTTGTCGCCGGTGCATGCACGAGTGGTGATGGAGCCGTTCGAGCGCGGCTATGGGCACACCCTGGGCAATGCGTTGCGCCGGATCCTCCTCTCGTCGATGCCCGGCTACGCGCCGACCGAAGTCAGTATCGAAGGGGTGCTGCACGAGTACTCGACGATCGACGGCGTTCAGGAAGATGTCGTCGACATCCTGCTCAACCTCAAGGGGGTGGTGTTCAAGCTGCACAACCGGGAAGAGGTCGTGCTGCACCTTCGCAAGGAGGGCAAGGGTGTCGTCAGGGCTGGTGACATCGAGGTCACACACGACGTCGAGATCATCAACCCCGAACACGTCATTGCCCACCTCTCGGCTGGTGGAAAGCTGGCGATGGAGATGAAGGTCGAGCGTTCGCGCGGCTACGTGGCCGGCAATCTGCGCGACATCGGCGACGGCTCCAAGAGCATCGGCAAACTGGTGCTCGATGCCTCGTTCAGCCCGGTACGGCGCGTCAGTTATGCGGTGGAGAGCGCTCGTGTCGAGCAGCGCACCGACCTTGACAAGCTCGTCATGGACATCGAGACAAACGGAGCGATCGAACCCGAGGAAGCGATCCGCACCGCGGCGCGCATCCTGATGGAGCAGCTCTCGGTGTTCGCCGACCTCGCTGGAACAGCGATGCCGGTCGAGTATCAGAAGACGATCCAGGTCGATCCGCTGCTGCTGCGGCCGGTGGACGATCTCGAACTCACCGTCCGCTCGGCCAACTGCCTGAAGGCGGAGAACATCTATTACATCGGTGATCTGATTCAGAGGACCGAAAACGAGTTGCTGAAGACACCCAATCTCGGACGCAAGTCACTCAATGAAATCAAGGAAGTGCTGGCTGCTCGCGGCCTGACGCTGGGAATGAAGCTCGAGAACTGGCCGCCGGCCGGCCTCGACAAGTGAGCAGTCAGAAAAGAACAGGAAGGAATTGATATGCGTCACCGTTTGGGTCTTCGCAAACTGAACCGGACCAGCTCTCACCGGCTGGCGATGCTGCAGAACATGAGCGTGTCGCTGCTGCGTGCAGAGGTGATCAGGACGACTCTGCCGAAAGCCAAGGAGCTGCGGCGGGTGCTTGAGCCGATCATCACGCTTGGCAAGAAGCCGAGCCTGGCCAATCGCCGCTTGGCGTTCGATCGCCTGCGCGACCGCGACATGGTGGTGAAGGTATTCGACGAGCTCGGACCGCGTTACGCGACGCGCAACGGCGGCTACCTGCGGATTCTCAAGTGCGGGTTCCGCGATGGAGACAACGCGCCGATGGCGCTCGTCGAACTGCTCGATCGGCCGCTGGACGAGGGCGAAGTACAGCCTGCAAAGCCGGCCTGATCCGCCGCCTGCGAGGGACATGACAACGAAGCCAGGCTGGGTGCCTGGCTTTTTTTCGGCTGCCACTCGTGCTACTGCGGCATGCCGTCGTCCCGGGGGCCAGCCGTTTCCTCGAGCTGCTGCAGGGTCCACATGTGCGCGTAAACGCCGGCTGCCTCGAGCAGGTGCTGGTGTGTTCCGCGCTCGATGATGCGGCCCGAATCCATCACAAGGATCTCGTCGGCATTCATGATCGTCGACAGCCGGTGCGCGATCACCAGCGTCGTGCGGCCGCGGGCGGCGCTGTCGAGGCTCGCCTGGATCGCCTTTTCGGTCTTCGAGTCGAGAGCGGAGGTCGCTTCGTCGAAGATCAGCACCGGCGGGTTCTTCAGCAGCGCCCGGGCGATCGCCACACGCTGCTTCTCGCCACCTGAGAGCTTCAGTCCCCGTTCGCCGACGCGCGTCTCATAGCCCAGTGGCAGCTGGTCGATGAAGGTCGTGAGCTGTGCTGCCGCCGCCGCCGCGAGAACCTCCTCGCGGCTTGCTCGGGGGTTGCCGTACTGGATGTTGTAGTAGATGCTGTCATTGAACAGCACCGTGTCCTGCGGCACGATGCCGATTGCCGCTCGCAGGCTGGCCTGCGTCAATTGGCGCAGATCCGTGCCATTCATCTGGATGGCACCGCCACCGACATCGTAGAAGCGGTAAAGGAGGCGCGCGAGCGTCGACTTTCCCGATCCGGATTCGCCGACGACGGCGACCGTCCGGCCGGCAGGAAGCGAGAAATCGACTCCGTACAGAATCTGGCGGTTGGCATCATAGGCGAAATCCACGGCGGCAAAGCGGACCGCCACAGCCCTGGCGGCGAGGTTGACGGCATCGGGGGAATCGGCGACTTCCCGATTCACTGCCAGCAGGTCGAACATGCGCTCGATGTCGGCGAGTGCCTGCCGGATCTCCCGGTAGACGACGCCGAGGAAGTTCAGCGGCATGTAGAGCTGGATGAGAAAGGCGTTGACCAGGACGAGATCACCGATCGTCATGCTGCCGTCGACGACCCCGCTGGCAGCCCGCCACATCATCGCCGTCACCCCGAGTGCGATGATCCCCTGTTGCCCAAGGTTCAGCCACGAGAGCGAGACCTGGCTACGCGTCGCAGCGTCTTCCCAGAGTTGCATCTGTTGATCGTAACGCCTCGCTTCGTAGTCTTCGTTGTTGAAGTACTTGACGGTTTCGTAGTTCAGCAGGCTGTCGATCGCTCGCGTGTTGGCTGCCGAATCGGTTTCGTTGAGGTTGCGGCGCAGCGTGATTCGCCAGTTGCTGACGGCTACGGTGAAGATCACGTAGGCGCTCAGGGAGGCCACCGTGATCAGGGCCAGAGCGATGTCGTAGCGAAGCAGCAGGATGGTGAGAACGATGCTGATCTCGACCAGGGTTGGCAGAATCGAGTAGAGCGTATAGCTGATCAGGCTGGAGATCGATCGGCTGCCGCGCTCGATGTCGCGCGACACGCCACCGGTCTGCCGTTCGAGATGAAAGCGCAGCGACAGTTCGTGCAGGTGGCGGAAGACGTCGAGAGCGATCCGCCGGACGGCGCGCTGCGTCACGCGCGCAAAGAGGATTTCACGCAACTCGGCGAACAGCGAAGCGGAGAAACGCAAGGCACCATAGAGTAAAAGCAGCAGGGCGGGCAGGACGAGAAGCTGCTGCTTGCCGCCGAGATCGTCAATCACCTCCTTGAAGACCAGCGGCACGCTGACGTTGGCGACTTTGGCGCCAATCAGGCACGACAAGGCGAGCAGGACGCGCCACTTGTACTGCCAGAGATAGGGAAGCAGCCTGCGGATGGTCGCTCCGAGGTGGGTATCGGTAGCCGCTGGGCCGTCGCCGGCTGGGTAGGCTGAAGCAGTGCGGCGCATCGGCAGGCAGCTCATTCGGGTCAGTGACCCCGCCAGTATGCCCTGTTGTCGCGTCTGCTCTCAAGCAGACGTCTTCCTGGCGAAAAAATCGCTTGCATTCCCGGCGTTCTCGCCCTAACATTAAAACGAACGTTTGAACGAATCCGGCTGCCCCTGGGTGCCGGCGATCTTGCGCTTGCACTTTTTTGGGGCGACCACGCAGATGTCCGAACAGAAGACCAGCAGTGATACCCGCGACCGGATCCTCGATGTGGCAGAGCGCCTGTTCATGGAGAACGGCTACGAGGCGACATCGATGCGCATGATCACCGGTGCAGCCGAAGTCAATCTGGCAGCGGTCAACTATCACTTCGGTTCGAAGGAGGCGCTGCTGCGCGAGGTCTTCCGACGTCGGCTGGGATGGCTCAACGTGAATCGCCTGCAGGCCCTTGATCGGCTCGAGGCACAGGCCGGTGGCGGGCCGCTGAAGCCGTCGCAGATCCTCGAGGCCTTCTTCGGCACGCTGCTGCGCATGGGTGAGGACAAGGCTCTCGGCGGGATGACCTTCCTGCGGCTGCTTGGCCGCACGCTGACCGAGCCCGCCGAGTTCATCCGCACTTTCTTCGCCGGCGAGTATGCCGAGGTGATCGACCGCTACAAGCAGGCGCTGTATCGGGCTCTGCCCGACGTGCCGCAGGCTGAAATCGTCTGGCGCCTGCATTTCATGCTCGGCGCCATGTCCTACGCGATCGCCGGAACCGATGTCCTGCGCGTCGTCACCGGTGTCGAAGTCGGTGATCTGGCTGGTGAGCGACCGCTCCAGGACGACGACACGGTCCTCGCCAGGCGGCTGGCACAGCGTCTGATGCCGTTCCTGCTTGGCGGCCTGCGGGCGCCACTGCCGCAGTTCGACGAGCCAGCAAGAATCCAAAAAGAGCTGCCGACCCAGGCGGCCAGAGAAAGCAGACCCGGGATCTAGAACCCAAGACCAATCACAGGAGAAACAGCCATGATCGCGACGATCATCTGGAGTTCAATCGGTATCACTCTGGCGAGTCTGGCCGTGCTGTTCAGCGTCCGTCCCTTGCGACGGGCGCTGGTCAGCCGACCGATCTTTCGTACCTACAAGCGGATTTTGCCGCAGATGTCGGAAACCGAGCGCGTCGCGCTCGAGGCCGGCACCGTCTGGTGGGACGGTGAACTGTTCCGTGGCGATCCCGACTGGAACAAGCTCCTCGCCTATCCCGTGCCGAAGCTGACGGCAGAAGAGCAGTCATTCATGGACAACGAAGTCGAGCGGGCCTGCGCGCTGGTCGATGACTGGCAGGTCACCAGCGAACTCTGCGATCTGCCGCCGGAGGCTTGGCAGTACATCAAGGACAAGGGTTTCCTGGGCATGATCATTCCGAAACGCTACGGTGGTCTCCAGTTCTCGGCCTACGCGCACTCGCAGATCGTCACCAAGCTGTCGACGCGCTGTTCGGCGCTGTCGGTGTCGGTGATGGTCCCGAACTCGCTCGGCCCCGCCGAGTTGCTGCTGCACTACGGCACCGAAGCGCAGAAGAACCACTATCTGCCCCGTCTGGCGAAGGGACAGGAGATTCCCGCTTTCGCGCTGACCAGCCCATGGGCGGGATCCGACGCCGGGTCGATTCCCGATGTCGGGATCGTCTGCAAGGGGATGTGGCAGGGCAAGGAAGTCCTCGGCATGCGGGTGACCTGGGACAAGCGCTACATCACCCTCGGGCCGGTATGTACCATCCTCGGCCTGGCCTTTCACCTTTACGATCCGGATGGCCTGCTCGGTGGCAAGAAGCACGTCGGCATCACCTGTGCGCTGGTGCCGCGCGAGACGCCTGGCGCCGAGATCGGCCGCCGCCATTTCCCGCTCAACGCGATGTTCATGAACGGGCCGACGCGCGGCAAGGATGTCTTCATGCCTCTGGACTACGTCATCGGCGGTCCGGCGATGGTTGGCCAGGGCTGGCGCATGCTCATGGAGTGCCTGGCTGCGGGCCGTTCGATCTCGCTGCCATCGTCAAATACCGGCATGGCGCAACTCACCGCGCGCAGCGTCGGTGCCTATGCGCGGGTGCGCAGCCAGTTCAAGATGGCGATCGGTCGCTTCGAGGGCGTCGAGGAGCCGCTGACGCGGATCGGTGCCTATACCTACATGATGGATGCCGTGCGCAAGATGACTGCCGGCGCCATCGACCTCGGCGAGAAGCCTTCCGTGGTTTCGGCGATCGCCAAGTATCACGTCACCGAACGCGCCCGGCAGGTGGTCAACGATGGCATGGATATCGTCGGTGGCAAGGGCATCTGCCTTGGTCCGTCGAATTTCATCGGCAGGGCCTATCAGCAGATACCGATCGGCATCACGGTCGAGGGTGCAAACATCCTGACGCGCAGCATGATTCTTTTCGGCCAGGGAGCCATCCGCTGCCATCCCTACGTGCTGAAGGAGATGAAGGCGGCGTTCGACCCCGACGCGCAACAGGGTCTCCAGGATTTCGACCGCGCGCTCTTCGGTCACGCCGTGTTCACCGCCCGACACGCCTTCAGTGCCCTGCGCAAGGGTCTCACGGGTTCGCACTTCGTCTCCGTACCGGCCAACGTCGCACCGGAAACGCGGCGCTACTATCAGCAGCTGACCCGCTTCTCGTCGGCGTTCGCCTTCCTTGCCGACATCTCGATGCTGGTCCTCGGCGGCGAACTCAAGCGTCGCGAGAAACTGTCGGCGCGCCTCGGCGACATCCTGTCGATGCTCTATCTGTGCTCGGCGACGCTCAAGCGCTATGAGTCGGAAGGGCGCCAGCAGGCCGACGCGCCGCTGATGCACTGGGCGATATGGGATGCGATGTACAAGACGCAAATGGCCTTCGACGGTGCCATCGCCAACTTCCCGGTGCGCTGGATCGGCCGCCTGCTGTACCGAATGGTGTTCCCGCTCGGCCACCCCTACGACGTTCCGTCTGACCGCATCGGGCATCGGGTGGCCAAGCTCCTGATCGAACCGTCGGCAGCCCGCGACCGCCTGACCGCCGAAACCTACCTGCCGAAGAGCGAGTCGGAAGCAGTCGGCGCGCTCGAACTGGCGCTGCTGGCGACGATCGAGGCCGAACCGATCGAAGCGAAGATTCGCGCGGCGGAGAAGAGCGGGCTGCTGGTGGACAATCCCGATGCCAATGTGCGCGATCTCGCCCATGCCGCGTTCGCTGCCGGCATCGTGTCGCCGGCCGAGTATGCCGTGCTCAAGAGGCGCAACGAGTTGCGGGACATCGTCATCCGTGTTGACGACTTCCCGCACGATCTCGGTCGGACGCGGCAGCAGACGCTGCTGCACAAGGCTGCCGCCTGAAACGGCGACTGGCACGGCAGCGCGAGCTCAGGAGCGGGTCTCCTCACGTCGCGCTGCTGGCCGCGGGACTGGAACAGGGAGAAGGAAATGGCATCTGAGCCGGTATATGTCGTCGATGGAGCGCGCACCCCATTCCTCAAGGGACGCAGCGCCCCGGGTCCGTTCGCTGCCAGCGACCTGGCGGTACAGGCCGGGCGTGCGCTGCTGATCCGCCAGCCCTTCGCCGCTCCGGATCTCGACGAAGTGATCCTGGGCTGCGCGAGCCCGTCGGCAGACGAGGTCAATATCGGTCGCGTCGTCGCCTTGCGGCTCGGTTGCGGGCACCAGGTGCCGGCGTGGACGGTGATGCGCAACTGCGCCAGCGGCATGCAGGCGATCGACTCGGCGATGGCAAACATCCGTAACGGGGTTTCGCAACTGGTGCTTGCCGGTGGCGTCGACGCGTTGTCGCATGCCCCACTGCTGTACAACGAAGTGATGGTCCGCTGGTTTGCCCAGATGATGCAGGCGAAGAGCATCGGCCAGAAAGTCGGCATGTTCACCAGGCTGCGTCCGGCGCAGCTGCTGTCGCCGGTGGTCGGTCTGTTGAAGGGGCTGACCGATCCGGTGGTCGGCCTGCTGATGGGGCAGACGGCGGAGAACCTGGCCTGGCGCTTCGCGATCACGCGCCAGCAGATGGACGAGTTCAGCGTGCGCAGTCACCAGCGGGCGGTTGCCGCACGCCAGGCGGGCCGTTTCGGCGAAATCGTGCCGCTGGTCGACGGCAAGGGACGGGTCTATCTCGAGGATGATGGGGTCCGCCCGGACTCGAGCATGGTCGGGCTGGCCAAGCTGAAGCCGTTCTTCGATCGCCGCTATGGGCGGGTAACCCCCGGCAACAGCTCGCAGATCACCGACGGTGCCGCTTGGCTCATCCTGGCTTCCGAGGCTGCGGTCGAGAAGTGGCAGCTGCAACCGCTCGGCAGGATCACTGACAGTCAGTGGGCCGGTCTAGACCCGGCACAGATGGGACTGGGCCCGGTGCATGCCGCGACGCCGATCCTGCAGCGGCAGCAACTCGCGCTCGACGACGTCGACCTCTGGGAGATCAACGAAGCCTTTGCCGCGCAGGTGCTCGGCTGCTTGGCCGCCTGGGAGTCGGACGCTTACTGCCGCGAGCAACTCGGCCTCTCAGGTGCACTGGGTTCGCTGGCCAGCGAGCGCCTCAATGGCGACGGCGGTGCCATCGCCATTGGCCATCCGGTCGGAGCTTCCGGGGCGCGCATCGTCCTCCACCTGCTGCATGCGCTGCGTGCTGCGGGCGCGCGCCGCGGCATCGCGGCGATCTGTATTGGTGGCGGTCAGGGGGGCGCGATGCTGGTCGAGAGCATGGCAGCAGGTGCCGCATGAAGCTGTTGACGGAAAACGACTATCAAGGAAAGGTCATGAACCCCGAAACACACAGCTACCGTCACTGGCGGCTCGAAGTCGATGCGCAGGGTCTTGCCTGGGCGACTCTCGACAAGGCGGGCGAATCCACCAATTCACTGTCGAGCGCGGTCATGGAAGAGCTTGCACGGCTGCTTGACGAGCTCGACCGGCACCCGCCGAAGGGCCTGATCTTCCGCTCCGGCAAGGCCGCGGGCTTCATCGCCGGCGCTGATATCCAGGAGTTCACCCAGCTCGATACACCGGCGAAAGGCATCGAGCTGGTGGCGCGTGGCTGGCAGCTCTTCAACCGCCTGGCGGCGCTTCGCTATCCGACCCTGGCGCTGGTGCGTGGACACTGTCTCGGCGGGGGCCTTGAACTCGCGCTCGCCTGCCGTTACCTGCTGGTCGTCGATGAACCATCGACGCGCATGGGGCTGCCGGAGGTGATGCTGGGCATCGTTCCGGGCTGGGGCGGCATGCTCCGCCTGCCCGAACGAATCGGCCCACAGGCGGCGCTGGACTTGATGCTGACGGGCAAGACGATTGATGCGAAGAAGGCGAAGCGCCTCGGCCTCGCCGACGACTGCGTGCCACCGCGCGTGATGGACGGCGCCGCAGCCATGCTGGTGCTCGCCGGGCAGCCACGGCGGCGTCCGCCGCTTGGGCAACGTCTGCTCAACGGGCCGCTGAAGAGCGTCGTCGCCAGCGGCGCGAGAAAGCAGGTCGCCCGGCGTGCTCGCCGCGAGCACTATCCGGCGCCCTACGCGATCATCGACATCTGGGCGCGCCATCGGGGCAACGCGCTGGCGGCGCCACAACTGATCGACAGCATCGTCCGCTCGCCGACCGCACGCAACTTGGTGCGCGTCTTCTTTCTCCAGGAGCGCCTGAAGAGCTTCGGCAAGGCAAGCACCTTCACGGCCGGCAGCGTGCATGTCGTCGGCGCAGGCGTCATGGGCGGCGACATCGCCGCGTGGTGCGCCCTGCGCGGGCTGACCGTGACGCTGCAGGATCAGGGGATGGAGCGGATCGCGCCTGCGTTGCAGCGGGCCTACGCGGCTTGGGGGCAACGCATCAGGGACGCCCGCGAGCTGCGGCGGGTGATGGATCGCCTGATTCCCGATCCTGAAGGGCATGGAGCCAGTCGGGCCGACGTCGTCATCGAGGCCATCCACGAAAACCTGGACGCCAAGCACGCACTGCTCGCCGGTCTTGAAGCGCGCATGCGGCCGGACGCGGTACTTGCCAGTAACACCTCGAGTCTGCGCATCGAGGATCTGCGGAGCGTGCTGGCGAGGCCGGAGCGCTTGGTCGGCATCCACTTCTTCAATCCGGTGGCGAAGATGCCGTTGGTCGAAGTCGTCGCCGGTGCCGGAACGGATGCCGAAACGGTCCAGCGAGCGACCGCTTTCGTTCGCCAGATCGACCGCTTGCCGCTGCCTGTGAAAAGCGCGCCCGGTTTTCTCGTCAACGCGGTTCTCGGCCCCTACATGCTGGAGGCGATGCGCGCCGTCGACGAAGGGATCACGCCAGTAACCGTCGACGAGGCGATGCTGGCTTTCGGCATGCCGATGGGGCCGATCGAGCTGGTCGACATGGTCGGCCTTGACGTTGCGCTGGCTGCCGGCAGGAGCCTTGCCGGCAGCGGGGAGGAGCCGCCGCGCTGCCTGCTCGAGCGCTTCAACGCGGGTCATCTGGGCCGGAAGAGTGGTCGCGGCTTCTATGACTACGCCGGTGGCAAGGCGGCCAAAGGTCCGGCGGCTGCGGTGCCGGCCGGACTGGCAGAGCGCCTTGTTCGTCCGCTGCTCGCGAGAACGCAGCAGCTCGTGGACGAGGGCGTCGTCGCCGACGCCGACCTGGCTGACGCCGGGGTGATCTTCGGCACCGGTTTCGCCCCCTTCACCGGCGGGCCACTCAACTACCTGCGGAGTCAGGATGCCTGAAGTCCTGCCCGTCCTGCCCGACAGGCAGCCGATCCTGCGCGTCGTGCCGATGCCTTCCGAAGTGAACCCGCAGGGCGACGTCTTTGGTGGCTGGATCATGGCACAGGTCGACGTCGCCGGCGCCATCCCGGCGATGCGCCGTGCGCGTGGGCGTGTGACGACGGTGGCGGTGAACTCCTTCCTTTTCAAGCAGCCGGTGTCGGTCGGTGATGTTGTCAGCTTCTTCGCTGAAGTCGCCAGCACCGGCCGCACCTCGATCACCGTCAGGGTCGAGGTGTACGCCGAGCGTCACCCGGCGCAGCCGATTACCGTGAAGGTGACCGAAGCAGTGCTGACCTACGTCGCGATCGATCACCATGGGGACAAGCGAGACCTGCCTGTCCTTCCTTGACCTCTCCGGCGCCGACTGGCCGGCATCGATCAGCTTTTCGCCGCGGCTTGTCATCGGACCGACCTGCGGTCCATTCAGCCATTGGTTGGCCACTGCTTGCATTGTCGAGAGTTGACGCAGGAAGTAGACGACGTATAATTCAAACGTTCGTTTGACAGGCCTGGTGCAGGGCCGTTGCGGGGCGTTCCCGACGGACACAGTGGACCCATAACAGGAGAACAGCTTGAGCAACTTCATAGTACGCAAGGCCGCCGTACTCGGGGCGGGCGTGATGGGCGCACAGATCGCCGCGCACCTCGCGAATGCCGAAGTGCCGGTGGTGCTTTTCGATCTGCCGGCTGCCACCGGTGATGCAAATGGAATTGTTCGCAAGGCCATCGACGGGCTCAGGAAACTCGAGCCGTCGCCTTTGGCGAGCAAGGACCGCGTCGCCTACATCGACGCCGCCAACTACGGGCAGCACCTGGAGCAACTCAGGGAGTGCGACCTGATCATCGAAGCGATCGCCGAGAAGATGGAGTGGAAGGATGATCTCTATCGCAAGATCGCGCCGTTCATCGCTCCCACGGCGATCATCGCTTCCAATACTTCCGGCCTGTCGATCAACCGCCTCGCCGAGGGTCTGCCGGAAGCGCTGCGCGCGCGCTTCTGTGGCATCCACTTCTTCAACCCGCCGCGCTACATGCAGCTCGTCGAACTGATCGCCACGCGCGGCACCGACGCGGCATTGCTCGACAATCTCGAATCCTGGCTGGTCTCGCGTCTCGGCAAGGGAATCGTGCGCGCACTCGACACGCCGAACTTCGTTGCCAACCGCGTCGGTGTCTTCTCGATCCTGGCGGTGATGCATCACACGCAGCGACTCGGTCTCGGTTTCGACGTTGTCGACTCGCTCACCGGTCCGATCATCGGCCGCCCGAAGAGCGCCACCTATCGCACCGCTGATGTCGTCGGCCTCGACACGCTGGCGCATGTCATCAAGACCATGCAGGACACACTGCCGGCAGATCCCTGGCACGGATACTACGGCGTACCGGCCTGGCTGGCAGCGCTGATTGGCAAGGGTGCGCTGGGCCAGAAGACGCGCGCTGGCATCTTCCGCAAGGACGGCCGCGCGATCAAGGTTCTCGACCTCGGCTTGCAGGACTACCGGGATACCGCCAGCGAAATCGATGCAGGCGTCCTCGCCATCCTGAAGAACCGTGACTCGGCGGCCCGGTTTGCCCAGTTGCGCGCCAGCGAGCATCCACAGGCAAAGTTCCTCTGGGCGATCTTCCGCGACATCTTCCACTACGCTGCTTTCCATCTCGCCGACATCGCCGACAACGCACGCGATCTCGATTTCGCGATGCGCTGGGGCTTCGGCTGGGCACAGGGTCCGTTCGAGACATGGCAGGCAGCCGGCTGGCGGGCGATCGCCGAGGCGGTGCAAGCGGACATCGCAGCCGGCCGGGCGATGAGTCCGGCACCCCTGCCAGCGTGGGTCTTCGGCCGCGTCGCCGATGAGGGCGTGCACGGCGCGCAGGGATCGTACTCGGCCAGCGCCGACGTCTATCGTCCGCGCTCCGCCCTGCCGGTCTATCAGCGCCAGATCTTTCCCGAGCGCGTGCTGGGCGAGAAGGCAGTCACCGGGGAAACGGTCTGGGAGAACGACGGTGTGCGTCTGTGGACGCTGCCGCAGGTCGATGCCGGAATTGCCATCGTCAGCGTCAAGTCGCGCAACCACACACTTGGTCGTGACGTCATCCTCGGCATGCAGGAAGCCGTTGCCCGCGCCGAGGCCGACTATCAGGGGCTGGTGCTGTGGCACGAGGCACCGTTCGCCTTTGGTGCCAACCTGAAGGAAGTGGCCGAGGCGCTCGGTGCCGGCGACTTCGAACTGCTCGAGAAGTACGTCGCCGAGTTCCAGAACACGTCGATGGCACTCAAGTATGCCAAGGTGCCGGTTGTCGCGGCAGTGCAGGGAATGGCGCTCGGTGGTGGTTGCGAGTTTCTCATGCATGCTGCGAAGCGGGTGATCGCCCTCGAGAGCTACATCGGCTTGGTCGAGGCCGGCGTCGGACTGATTCCCGCGGGCGGTGGCTGCAAGGAGTTTGCCATCCGCGCTGCGCAGTCGGCGGCGAGGACCGGCGGCAACGATCCGTTCGAGTTCATCCAGCCGGTGTTCATGACCATCGCCATGGCGACGGTCTCGAGGAGTGGCGCACAGGCGAAGGAACTGGGTTTCGCGCTCGACGCGGACAAGCTCGTGTTCAACGCGCACGAACTGTTGTACGTCGCACTGCGCGAGGCGCGCGGCCTTGCCGAAGCCGGCTACTACCCGCGCCTGTCACCGCGCGGGGTCAAGGTTGCCGGACGTACCGGCATTGCCAACTGCGAGATGATGCTCGCCAACATGAAAGAGGGCGGCATGATCTCGGCGCACGACTACGCCGTCGCGCGAGCCGCCGCGACCGCTCTGTGCGGTGGCGAGGTCGAAACCGGATCGCTTGTCGACGAGAGGTGGTTGTTGACGGTTGAGCGCAAGCTCTTCGTCGAACTGCTGAAGAACCCGAAAACCCAGCAGCGTATCCAGCACATGCTGGAGACCGGCAAGCCACTGCGCAACTGAGCGCGAGGAGAACAGAACATGAGCAAACAGATTCAGGACGCCTATATCGTCGCCGCGACCCGCCTGCCGGTCGGCCGGCGCAAGGGCATGCTCGGCCATGTGCGTCCGGACGACATGCTGGCACACGCCATCCGGTCGGTGATGGCGCAGGCGCCGGGTCTCGACCCGGCGCTCGTCGAGGATGTGATCGTCGGTTGCGCGATGCCGGAGGCAGAGCAGGGGATGAACGTCGCCCGTATCGGCCTGCTGCTCGCCGGTATGCCGAATACCGTTCCCGGTGTCACGGTGAATCGCTTCTGCGCCTCCGGGCTGCAGACCGTCGCCATGGCGGCAGACCGTATCCGCCTCGGCGAAGCCGACGTGATGATCGCCGGAGGTACCGAGACGATGTCGCTGATGAACCAGATGACGGGCAACAAGACCGCCCTCAACCCGCTCATCTTCGAGAAGGAAGAGAACTACGCGATCGGCTTCGGCATGGGCATCACTGCCGAAAAGGTTGCTGCGCAGTGGCAGGTCTCGCGTGAGGATCAGGATGCCTTTGCCGTTGCCTCTCATCAGAAGGCCTGCGCGGCGATCGATGCCGGCCATTTCCGGGCCGAGATCACGCCCTATGCAGTACGGGCACGGGTGCCCGACCTGCAGAGTGGTGAGGTCCGGGTCAAGGAGTATCTCGCCGAGAACGACGAAGGTCCGCGCCGCGACAGCAGCATCGAAGGGCTTGCCCGGCTGCGGCCGGTTTTCGCTGCCCGCGGCTCGGTGACGGCGGGCAACAGCTCGCAGATGTCCGACGGTGCGGCCGCCGTGCTGCTGGTTTCGGAAAAGGTTCTCAAGCAGTTCAACCTGCAGCCGTTGGCGCGTTTCGCCGGGTTTGCGGTGGCTGGCGTTGCCCCCGAGATCATGGGCATCGGTCCGCTCGAGGCGATTCCGCGGGTCCTCAGGCAGGCCGGAATCGGCCAGCACGAGGTGGACTGGTTCGAACTCAATGAAGCGTTCGCCGCGCAGGCGCTGGCGGTGATCCGCACGCTCGATCTCGATCCGGCGAAGGTCAACCCGCTCGGTGGGGCCATCGCCCTCGGTCATCCGCTTGGTGCGACCGGCGCCATCCGCACGGCGACCCTGGTGCATGGCCTGCAGCGGACGCGGCAGCGCTACGGCATGGTGACGATGTGCATCGGCACCGGCATGGGCGCCGCCGGCCTGTTCGAATCGATGCAGTAAGTCGGCCGCGCTCCTGCAGCATCGGCGCGATCGGCCCTCGTCCGGCATGCGGGCGGGGCCCGGTCGCTCCGTCCGTCAGGCGAACGAAAGTGCCGGCGCGCCGTGCTCTGGCATAATGTCGGGCGCAAACGATCGGAAGGCGCGCAATGGATCTCGATCTACTGGACAGTCTGGGCTGGCGCGAAGGCTTGATCGCGATCATCGCGCTGCTCGTCGTCTACATCATCATTCTCTTCATCCGCGTGCGCCGTCTGCAGCGCGCGACGCCGGCGATCCCGTCGCTGGCGGCACAGTCGGCAGTGGCCGCCTACGCGGCCATCCAGCAACCCGAGCCCGAAGCCGCCCCGGCCCCGCGAGAGGCGCCCACGGCAGCGGCCTCCGAGTCAGCGCCGGCGGCTGCAGCCGGAACGCTTGCCGGGAAACCGGATTTCGCCTGGAACGAGCCGCCGCCCGAGATCCCCGGCCAGGCGCTGATCGATGCCCTGCAGCGGGAGCTTTACCAACTGCGCTGTGAGGTTGATGAGTTGCGCGCCGAGGTGCTCGCCGCGCGCGAGGATGTCCGGCGCCAAGCCGCGCAAGCCTCGGTACCACCGGCATCACTGTCCTACAACGACGCCATGCAGATGGCGCTGCAGGGTCATGACGCGACCGCCATTGCGCATCGCTGCGGCATCGCGCGCGCCGAGGCCGATCTGGTCGTCGCGCTGGCGCGTAACCGCCGCCCGGGCGCGTAGATGTGCGCCGCCTTCGCCCTGGGCAATTGACGCACAGCATGAGTGGCCCGACGCAGCTCCTGCCAGCGGCAGCAATGGCCGTTGCGACAACCGACAGGCCGGCCGCCGTCGAACGCCGGTTGCGGCGTCAGATGGGAATTGCCGGGCTGCTGGTCGTGCTGCTGCTATTGCTGCTGCTCGTCGACCACCTGTTCCTGGCGGACGAGACGACGAGCAGCCCCTTGTTCACGGAGCCGGTGCCGGTGCGGAAAAAGGAGCTGCCGCCGAATGCTGAGCCAGCGCCCGTCGAGACGCCAGCGGTGCCGCCCGTGATCGCCGAGCCACAGGCCACCGGGGCGGCGATCGAGGCGCGGGTTGCCGCGGCCGAAGCTGCCGCCGTGGGAGACCATGAGGACTTGTCCGGCAGCACCGCTACGCTGCGGCAAGCGGCGGCACTGCCGCGCCCGCTATCGGGGCCGGGTTTGCAGACGAGCCCGTTTGTTGACCTGCGGCGTGCCGAAGAGGTGCAGGCACGGTTTGCCCAGGCGGGTATTCCGGTCGGCGTCGAGGCGCGTCTGCAGGTCGGCCCGTTCCGCGACCGGGCGGAGGCCGAGGCGGCGCGGCGCGAGCTGCGGGCGCAAGGAGTCGAGGCAGTGATCCGGCCGTCAGTCAGGGCGGCGAAGCCGTAGCGGCCTGGTCCTCTGTGGCCGCCAGTTGCCGCCGCAGGCGCCGCGCAAACACCAGCATTTCCTTTGCCGCCTGGACGTCGCCTCGCCTCTTGGCAACGGCGATCCCCTCCTCGTATGCCGCCAGTGCCTCGCCAGGCTGATTGCTCTCGCTCAGTGCCCTGCCGAGCAGCTTCCACGCTGCCGAATGGTTGCCGTCTCGCTCGACTGCTTCCCGCAGGCATACTGCCGCCTGCGCAGGATTGCCCGCCCTGAGATGCTCGCTGCCCAGAGAGTAGCGCAGCAGCGCGCCGTCACGCGGGCCGCCGAGCAGTTTCTCGAGGTTGTCAATGAGTGAGGTCGTCGTCATGGCTGCAGCAGGTCCGGAAACAGGGTACGTGCCGCGAACAGCAGGCATTGCGCGCTCAAAGCAGCCATCCTGCAGGCGAAAAAACCGCGACGGTTCTGCCGTCGCGGTTCCGGAAGACTAGAAGCTGTAGGTAGCCTGCATGGCAAGAACGTTGACGTTGTTGCTGTAGTTGCCCTTGAGCCAGCCGTAGGCCGCGACGTTGGCTGCCTGGGTCGCGCTCATGCCGCCGCTGTCGTTGATCGAGGAGTCCCTGACCCAGATGTAGCTGTAGCCGACATCGAGCACCAGCTCCTTGGTCGGCTTGTACTGCGCGCCGATTGCCAGCCAGGTGCGGTCGTTGTCTGGCAGCCGCGGAGTGCGGTATTCGGAACTGTCCACAGGCGACTGGTCGTAGGCGATACCGGCACGGAACTTCCACTGGTCGTCGAGCTGATAAGCCGCGCCGAGCGCAACCCGCCAAGTATTCCGCCAGTTTTCCTCGGTGCTCGACAGGGTATTTCCGGCAGCCGCGCCATCGGTACGGACGAAGGTCAGATCCTGGATTTTTGCCCAACCGGTCCACGAGATGTCACCCATCATCTCCCAGCGATCGCTGAGTCGCTGCCAGGCGCTGAGGATGGCGGTGTCGGGCAGCTTGATGTCGGACTTGACGTTGCCGTTGTACAGGCCTGCGGCAAGCGCCGCGTTGGCGCGGGCATTCAGAGCCGGAGGCAGGGTGGTGACCGTCGGTCGCCAGAACTTCACGTCACCGGTGACCTTGAAGTCGATCGCCGAACGATACGACAGGCCGACCCGGGTGGCCGGAGAAGGCTGGAACATGGCGCCGAGGTTGTAGCCCCAGGCCCAGTCATCGCCTTCGATCCTGGCCCAACCCTCGAGGTTGCGCAGGGCACCGGCCGGGCCGCACAAGGCCGGAGCCCCGAGCCCGGAACATAGGGCGCCGCTGGCGTTCACATTGTTGCTGAAGGTGCCCTCGAGCTTCTGTGCGTTGATTCCGAGGCCGAAAGCCCACACTTCGTTCGGCTTGAACGAGATCGACGGGTTGATGTTCATCGTCTTGACGTCCGAGTTGAGCCCGCGGAAGCGGCCCATCCAGCCCTTGTCATACTCGGTGGCCAGCCCAAAGGGGCCATTGACGCCCAGGCCGACGCTGATTTGATCGTTGATCGGCATCGCGAAATACATGGCCGGAACAAACGCCCAGCCACCCGCGTCACCGCCGTTGCCCGCAGCGCCGTAAATCCCGACCGGGTTGATCGAACCATCGTTGCTGAACTTTGCCGATGGCTTGATGGCGCTCAGCACGCCGACGGCCTGCATCTTCCCTTTTGGTAGATAGGCCATCCCGGCGGGATTCCAGAAGATGGTGCTGGCGTCTTCCGCCACGGCGGCCGATCCGGCGAAGGCGACGCCGAGGCCACTGGCATTCTGCTCCATCAACTGGAAACCCGAGGCGCCAGCGTATCCCGACAAGGACACGGCGATCAGCGCCGGTATCGTTCGAACCACGAAAAACCCACTCTTAAGCATTTCCGAGTCTCCCCCAAGAAAGATTGTCGACGGTGGCCATGCGCCCAACAAGCTGCTCCATGCACCGTTCGTGGGATTGTACATGCGCAGTCCGGCAAATGTTTCAGATGCTTACCATGCGCGTTGTTTTTTTGCAACGCAAGGTGCTTCCCTGTGCGCCACTCGCGAAGATGGTCCTCTCGGTGCTTGCGGTTTAATATCGCTGCTTTCAACTCGACTCCTCGTGGAGGACCGTACCATGACCAGAACGATCATCTCGACGCCGCTGGCACCCGCCGCGATCGGTACCTACTCGCAGGCGGTACGGGTCGGCGACACCGTTTACCTCTCCGGGCAAATCGGCCTCGACCCGGCGACGATGAAGATGGCTGACGGTATCGATGCCCAGATCGTTCGCGTCTTCGACAACCTCAGGGCGGTTGCCGAGGCGGCTGGCGGCTCGCTCGCCGATGTCGTCAAGCTCAATGTTTACCTCACCGATCTGATCCACTTCACGACGGTGAACGAGGTGATGGGCTGTTACTTCGCCGAGCCTTTCCCTGCCCGCGCCGCCGTCGGTGTCGCTTCGCTGCCACGGGGTGCCTTGGTCGAGGCCGACGCCGTCATGGTCGTCGGCGGCTGATGTCGGCAACGGATGCGATCGATGCTCCGCCAGCAATCCGCAACCGGCTGCGCCGGCTCGGGCTGGAGCGGCCGGAGGATCTCATCCTGCATCTGCCGTTGCGCTATGAAGACGAGACGCGCATCACCACCATTGCCGAGGCGGCAGCGGGGGGTGCCCTGCTCGTCGAGGGCCAGGTTCTCGACCTTGCAGTCGGAGCTGCGCCGCGGCGTCAGCTCGTGGTCCGGGTTGCCGACGGCAGTGGCGGCGTTCTCGCCCTGCGCTTCATCCGCTTTCACGCCAGTCAGCAGCGGGGTCTTGAAGCGGCCAGCGCGACAGGGCGCAGGCTGCGCATCTTCGGCGAGATACGGCACGGCTTTCACGGCCCTGAGATGGTCCATCCCCGCTATCGCATCGTCGCCGCCGATGAGCCACTGGCGCAGACGCTGACGCCGGTATACCCGACGACCGCTGGTCTCGGTCAGGGTACGCTGCGCAGACTGATCGCCCGCGCGCTCGCCGGTGCCGATCTAACGGAGCTGCTCGACGCGGACTGGTGTCTTGCCCAGGCGCTGCCGTCGTTTGCCGAGGCGGTGGCGCTGCTGCACGCGCCACCGTCGACGGTTCCCGAATCGACCCTGCAGGATCGCAGCCATCCCGCCTGGCGACGCATCAAGTTCGACGAACTGCTGGCACAGCAACTGTCGTTGCGCCGCGCCTACCTCGCGCGGCGCCGGCAGCGGGCGCCGGCGCTGCCG
>DDUX01000014.1 GCA_002345025.1 Candidatus Accumulibacter iunctus
CGGACGCTGCCGGCAACGCGGCGACGCCGGCGACCAGACCGGTCAGCACGCTGGACACCACCGGGCCGGTGCCGACAATCAGCCTCGACCCGAACATCACGGCCGACGACATCCTCAACGCCACCGAAGCCCGNNCCTGTCGGGCAGCACCAGCGGCGCCGAGAACGGCCAGACGGTCAGCGTCACCCTGGTCAACGCCGGCGGCACCGTCGTCTACAGCGGCAGCGCCACGGTCAGCAACAACGCCTGGAACATCCCGGGTGTCGACCTGTCGGCCTTGCCCGACGGCGCCGGCTACACCGTCACCGCCAGCGTCTCGGACGCCGCCGGCAACGCGGCGACGCCGGCGACCCGGCCGGTCAGCACGCTGGACACCACCGTGCCGGTTCCGACAATCAGCCTCGACCCGAACATCACGGCCGACGACATCCTCAACGCCACCGAAGCCCGTGGTTCGGTCACCATCACCGGCACGGTCGGTGGCGAGGCGAAGCTCGGCGATATCGTCACCCTGACGATCAACGGCCAGACCTACAGCGGCCCGGTCGTCAACACGGCGGGCGGAATCGGCTTCGACATCGTCGTCGCCGGCGCCGACCTCGCCTCCGACCCCGACCGCACCATCGACGCCAGCATCACCACCACCGACGCTGCTGGCAACAGCGGCAGCGCTGCCACCAGCGAGCGCTACCGCGTTGACGTCAGTGCTGCGGCGTCGATCGCCGTTGATCCGATCACTGCCGACGACGTTCTCAACGACATCGAGGCAAGAGGCCAGGTCACTGTCACGGGAGTGGTTGGTGGTGACGCCGCGCCCGGCGACGGGGTGGTCCTGAGGATCAACGGCACCACCTATGTCGGCTCAGTGCTGCCGGGGAACACCTTCAGCATCGACGTTTCCGGTGCCGATCTCGCCGTCGATACCCGCTTCCTGGCCTCGGTCAGCGGCTTCGACGATGCGGGCAATCCCTTCGTCGGCACTGCCCTGTCGGAGCACACGGTCGACCGCACGGCCTCGGCGACCATCACGGTGGACAACATCACCGCCGACGACCTCTTGACGGCCAGTGAAGCCGCAGGGATGGTTCCGGTGACCGGAACGGTCGGTGGTGACGCCGCGCCGGGCGACGCGGTCGTGCTGTCGATCAACGGCAACTCCTACGTGACCACGGTTCTTCCCGGCAACACTTTCAGCGTCAACGTCGCCGGAGCCGACCTGGCGGCCGGCACCCAGTTTACGGCGACGGTCAGCGGCACGGATGCTGCGGGCAATCCCTTCACCGCGACCGATACCTCGACCCATCGCCTCGGTCCGGTGGCGGTCGATGACCGGGCAATGGTCTACGAACTGCCCGCGCAGCGGATTCATTACAACGATTCCGCAGGAAACATCGGCACCGTGGATCCGACCACCGGCACCCGCACGCTGATCGGCAATGCCGGCCGGGTTTTCGGTGACATCGCAGTGGGCTCGACCGGAACGCTGTTCGGGATTTCGTTCGAGACCCCGAGTGCGCTCTACAGCATCAATCCGGCAACGGGCGCCGCCACGCGCATCGGACCGGTGAGCGGCGCAGGTTTCGTCAATGCTTTGGTCGCCAGCCCTGATGGCCGGCTATTTGCCGCGGGAAGCAGTGGCGACCTGTTTCAGTTGTCCACGACCACCGGTGCTGCGACGCGGATCGGCAGCTTCGGCGCGGGCCAGGCGTCGGCGGGCGATTTGCTGTTTGCCGACAATGCGCTCTACCTGTCGACCGACTCCGGGACGATACGCAAGTTCGACCTCGCGACCGGTATTGCCACCACCGCCGTCTCCGGCTTGCCGAACGACCTCTACAATCTGGCGCAGACCGACGTCGGGACCTATGTCGGCAGCACGTCGGGCGGGCAGATGTACGCCATCGATCTCGCTGCGGGAACCGCCGTCCGCACCGGTGTTTCGACGGCGCGCGCGCCACAGATGTACGGTTTCGCTGCCGCCGCTGTGGGCGGCCCACTGGTGACGATCACCGGTGACGTGACGCCGACGACAGCAGGGCAGGACCGCGATCCCGATGGCTCGACGCTGGCGGTGGTCGGTGTCGTTGCCGGCGACGTCCCGGCGCCTGCGGCAACCGGGGTGGGTGCCGTCATCAACGGCACCTACGGAACGCTCACCATCGCCGCCGATGGTAGTTACAGCTACGCCCTCGACCATTCCCGAGCAGCCGTTCAGAGCCTCGGCGCCGGCCAGGTTGCCAACGACGTGTTCACCTACACGATCAGCGACGCCGACGGCGCAGTCGATACCGCCACCCTGACCGTCCAGGTCAATGGCGCCAGCGAAGTCCCGCCACCGGTGAGCACGACGGGTGGCGGTGCCAACGACACGCTCGCTGGCGGCATCGGCGCCGAGACCATGCTGGGTGGCGCCGGCAACGACCTGATGAGCGGGGGCCTCGGGGCCGACGTCTTCGCCTGGCGTCTCGCTGACCGCGGGGCGTCAGGGGCGCCGGCCGTCGACACGATCACCGATTTCTCGGTCGCGTCGCGGGCGGCCGGTGGCGACGTCCTCGACCTGCGTGATCTCCTGCAGGGGGAGAATTCCTCGCCGGGCAGCCTCGACAACTACCTGCACTTCCGCGTCGAGGGTGGGGCAACGATCGTCGACATCAGCAGTTCAGGCGGTTTCGCGGCCGGCTACAGCGCCGCTGCTGTCGACCAGCAGATCGTCCTCGCCGGCGTCGACCTTTCTGCCGGTGGCCTGACTACGGACCAACTGATCATTCAGGATCTGCTCAACAGGAACAAACTGATCACCGACTAGTTCTCCTGCCCTGCTTGCCTGCCTGGCGATGCCACCGCCTCCGCCCGTCCGGGCTGCCACAGTTGGCCAGCCCGGGGGGCAGGAGGCGCCCCGGTTGCCGCGGCCCGCACGCTGCGCGACGACATCCTTGCCAGCGCCACCGCTGCGCGCGGATCAGCCGCCGTAACGGTTCGCTGCCGGCTCCTGCACTGCCGGACCGGTCGCACCGTCGAAGTCGAGATCGGCGATGGCGGCAAGTTCGTCGGCTGTCGCCACCCCTTCGGCGAACACCTGCCAGTCCAGTGCATGGGCGATCGTTGCCAGTCCCTTGAGGAAGGTCTGATTGCCTCGATTCGATGCAATACCGCCGATGAAGCTGGCATCGACCTTGACGTAGTCCAGCCCGAGGTCGTGCAGCGAGCCGACCTGGCTGAACCGGTTGCCGAAATGCTCGAGCCCGACGCGGCAGCCGGCGGCCCTGGCGCCGCGGCAGAACTCGCGGAACGCCGCCAGATGTCGCAGGGCGCCGCTTTCGCCCACTTCCAGCCAGAGCCGCTGACTTTCGCCCGCAGCGCCGGCGAGCAGGCGCAGAAGACCGTGCCGGAAGGTCTCGTGCGCCAGCGAACTGGCGGCGAGGTTGACTGCCAGACCGGGCAACCCCGCGTGCGCCTTCAGTTCGTGCAGCGCCAGGGTCACCGCCGCCAGATCGAGCGCAGGCGTCAGCCTGAGCCGTTCCGCCGCCGGCAGAAAAACGCCTGCCGGCAACCACTCGCCGTGTTCTTCGATCTGCATCCGTAGCGGACCCTCACGGTGCGACAGGCGGCCGGCTGCGTCGATCACGGGGAAGGATGCCAGCCGCAGCCACTGGCCATCGAGGGCTCGGGCGATGGCTTGCGACCATTGCTCGGCAGTCGGCGGCAGTCGTTGCGCTTCGCCGATTGCCGCCTCACGGATGCAACTGCTGCCGCTTGCCTCGGCTGCCGCCAGCGCGCGGTCTACCCGGGCGAGCAGATCGGCAAGCCCTGTTCCCTGACCCGCACGCCCGTAGCCGATCCAGGCGAACGCCTCGTCGTCGGCATGCGGTCCGCCTGCTTCGCGCAGTGCCGCCAACAGGTCGGCAGCGGCCGCCTGCGGATCGCATCCGGTCGACAGCATGACGGCGAAATCGGCACCATTGAGCCGGCCAGCCACAGCCTGCTCGTCCCTCTCTGCGTGCTCCCGTATCGTTGCCGCAAGGCGATGCAGGAACTCGTCGGTCGTCGAGCGGCCCAGGCGACGGTTGCGTTCGGCCAGATGCGCCAGGCGGATCAGGAGCAGGGTTCCCTGGCCGGCATGCTCGGCGTCGAGCCACTGCTGCAGTTGGGCCATGAAGTGGTTGCGGTTGGCGAGGCCGGTCAAGGGATCGAAGTTGGCATCCTGACGGAGCTGCTCGAGTCGCGCCGCTTCCTCCGTGAAGATCGTGCCGAGTCGCCGGACGGTGGCGTTCATCGCCATCGCCAGGCGCTTCAATTCCGGCACGCCGGGCTCGTCAATGGTGACGAATCGTCGCTCGGTGATCGCCGTCGCCTGCTCGATCACCGCCTGCAGCGGCGCCTTGAGGCGGCCGACGATGAGCCAGCCGAGTCCTCCGGCGACCACGCTGGCCAGCGCCAGTGCCGCGACGACCCGCCAGACACCCTGCCACAGCGCGGTGTAAGCGAAGCGCCGGTTGCTGATCACCGTCAGCGTTCCCACCTGTTCCCAGCCGCTGCTGATCTGCGCCGTACCCGGTATCGCCGCGATCGGCAGCAACTGGACAAACCACTCGGGTGCGTCCGGATCGTCGGGGATGGCGGACTTCTCGACCAGCGTTGCGCCTTCCGGGTCGACGACCCGGATCAGCTCGTAACGGCCGCTGTCGAAGAGCGCTGCCGTGCTCAGTTCGACCATCGCCGCGTCCGGTTTGCTGAGGCTGATGGCGAGCGCCAGCGCCGTTGCGTTGTCGGCGTTCTTGATCGAGAGTTCGGCTTCGAGGTAGGCGCGCGCGCTCAGCAACGAAGCGACCAGACTCCCTCCGAAAGCCAGCAGCATGCTGGTGACGATGGCAAGCCAGAACTGGCGATACATGGACATGATCGTGATCCTCCCGTCCGGCCCCTCAATGGAAGCCTTCGCTGCGCGCCCGTTGCAGCAGCCTCTCCCAGCGCGAGAGGCGGCCCAATGGCCCGGCGCTGGCCGTGGTCGTTCCCGCAATGCCTGGGTAGATCCCCTCGCCGTTGAAACTGAACACCGGCTGCAGGTCGCGGCGCCGCGACGCCGGTTGAATGCTGCCCTGCAGGTTGTCCAGCAGGACCGGTTCGGCGCGTGCGTTCGCATAGTAGGCGAGGACCATGTGCGCCTGCTGTGCCGTCCCGGTTGCCGTCGGCGTGCTGGCGCGGACGTAGATCAGGCGCATCTTCCTGACCGGAACGCCGGCAAGCTGCAGCGAGAAGTACTTGGCAATGGCGAAATCCTCGCAATCCCCTCTGCCGCGGCCAATGGTCTCGAGCGGCGTCGCCCAGTAGTCCGACTCCTGCCAGATCGCCCGATCATCGTCGAAACCGATGTTCTGATTGAAGAAATCATTGATTCGCCGCAGTTTCTCGGCATCGCTCAAGGTGCTCGCCGAGGCCACGAGTCGGCCCCAGTCGTGCAGCAGGTTGATCCGGGCGGGACCGAAACGGGCGACGAGCTGTTGCTGCAGGAGCGCCAGATCGGGGCTGGCGGTTGCATACCAGTTGGCGATGAGCAGCAGCGTGGCGGCGACGCAGACCTGCACGATGGCCGCGCGAGCCCCTGGCGCACGCCGGGGCGGTGCAAGGCTGGGGAATGTGAGCAAGAGCGATCAATCCGGGGGCATGGGCGGGTGTGTCGCAACGGTCCAAGTGCTGAGTATAATGCGCCAACCTCACAGTCCCGGATCCACTTTGCCGTCATGAACAACAACAGACATGGCCCAACCCCGGGTCCCGCGCTTGTCCTGCTGCTGACCCTCCTGCCGCTCACGCTTCCCGGTGTCGCCGGTGCCACGGATCCAGAGCATGTCTCACTGCCGGAGGCGGCGCAGATCGCGGTGCTGCGGAACCCCGAAGTGCAGGCGCGCTGGCATGCCTTTCGCGAATCGCGGGAGGAGGTCGACGTTGCCCGGGGTGGCTTCCTGCCACAGGTTGACGTCGCGGCGGGCGTCGGTCGCGAAAGGCTGACGCCACGCAGCGACCCCGCGGCCGACTCGTCGTGGAACCGCAACTACGCGCTGATCAACCTGCGGCAGATGGTGTTCGACGGCTTTGCCACGGCCAGCGAGGTCAAGAAGCTGGGCAAGGGCAAGCTCGTCCGTTACTTCGAGCTGCTGGATGCGTCCGAGAACACGGCTCTCGAGGCGGGTCGCGCCTATCTCGATGTCGTTCGCCATCGCCGCCTGGTGTATCTTGCCGAGGAGAATTACATTCAGCATCAGGCGGCGCTCGATCAGCTCCGCTTGCGGGCGGAGTCGGGCGTCGGCAAGCGGGTCGATGTCGACCAGGCCGCCAGCCGGCTGGCGCTGGCGGATGTCAATCTGACCACCGCGCTGGCCAACCTGCATGACGTGACGGCGCGCTATCTGCGATTGATCGGCGAGCAGCCGGCGCGAGTCATGTTTGCCCCGGCCAACCTGCCCAGTTCGCTTCCCGATCGCGTCGAGCCCGCCCTCGTCGTCGCGCTGGCGAACAACCCGGCGTTGCGGGCGACGGTCGAGAACATCGAAGCCTCGCAGTACGACCTCGAAGTCCAACGCGCCGCTTTCATGCCGCGGCTGCATCTGATCGCCCGCAGCGAGCGCTTCAGCGACTTCGCGGGCCTCGGCGAGGCGCGCGACAACAGCGTCGTCGAAATGCGGGTCGACTACAACCTCTACAATGGTGGCTCGGATGTGGCGCGCAACCGCCAGTACCGTGAACGCAAGAACATCGCTCTCGACCAGCGCGAGAAGTCCTGTCGGGACATCCGGCAGACGCTTTCGATTGCCTTCCACGACACGATTCGCCTGCGCGACCAGATCGGCCAGATCGGCATGCAGGTCGAACTGGTCGAGAAGACGCGCAACGCCTATCGTGACCAGTTCAACATCGGCCAGCGCACGCTGCTCGACCTGCTCAACACCCAGAACGAGTATTTCGATGCCCGCCGCACGCAGGTCAACGCCGAGGTCGATCTCGCACTGGCCTATCTGCGCAGCTACGCGGGCATGGGCCGCCTGCTCGAGAAGCTCGGCCTGAAGCGCGCGGATGGTGACGAAGCGCCAGCGGTCGGCGAAATGGCGGCGGTCGATCCGGCGCAGCTCTGTCCGCCGGCGGCACCCACCTACACGCAGCCCGATCGCGAACTCCTCGGGCGCCGCGCACGGGAACTCAGCGCGGGTGCAGCGGCCGGCCTGGTCGGCAGCCGCGGTCTGCCGGCGGCACCCGGGGAGTCGCCGGCAGCACGGCCGGGTCTGCAGTGAGCGCCGCCGATCGCCAAGTGATGACGGACTGCGCCGCCCCCTTGCCGACGGCAGGCCGGCCCGACTGCGGAGGCTTTGCCATGAAAGCCAACCCTCGTTCTGTGCTCCGCGCGCTGCTGGCTGCCGCCTGCGTGTTCCTGCTGGCGCCTGCGCTGCGTGCCGAGGAAGCACCGGCGTCGCCGACGCTGGCGAAGATTCGCGCCGCGATGACCGTCTACGTCGGCTACCGTGAAGCCGCCGTTCCCTTCTCGTATCTGCTTGCCGCGGGCGAGGCGAGCGGATTCGCCATCGACCTCTGCCGCCATGTCACCGACGCCATCCAGGCGCAACTGAAGCTGCCGCAACTGGCGGTCGTGCAGGTGCCGACAACACCCGGCGCGCGCCAGATCATGCTCGAGACCGGCACCATCGACCTCGACTGCGGCGCAACGACCAACACCGAACAACGGCAGCGCGACCTCGGCTTCAGCACCACCATCTTCGTCGCCGGCATCCAGGCCTTGGTGAGCAAGGATGCCGGCATCCGCTCGTTCGCCGACCTGCAGGACAAGACCGTGGCGACCGTCTTCGGCACGACGGCGCCGGCTTACCTGACGGCGGCTGCCGCCCGCCACGGCCTGCAGTTCAGCCAACGCGGCAGCCGTGATCAGGCCGCAGCGCTGCAGCTCCTGCTGCGTGGTGAGGTCGCCGCACTGGTGCTCGACGACGCGTCGCTGCGCAGCCTGGTGCTGCAGCTCGCCGCCAGCGACCGCGAGCGCTTCGTGCTGCTCGATGACCGTTTCGCTTTCGAGCCCTACGCGATCGCGTTCCGCCGCCACGACCCGCAGTTCAAGAAGCTGGTCGATCGGACGCTGACCGGCCTGATGCAGAGTGGCGAGTTTGCCCGCATCTATGATCGCTGGTTCACCTCGCCGATTCCGCCGCATGGCGGCAATCTGAACCTGCCAATGGGTGACGCCCTGCGGCAACTCATGCTGACGCCCAACGATCGCGGTGCCTGACGCGGTTGCCGGCGCGACGGCGATCGCCAGGCCGCGACAGGCGCTGGTATCGGCCGCGCCGGTGATGCTGGCCGGGCAGTGCCTGCGCGCTGCCTGGTCCTGCTAGAATCGGCCCCTTTGGCAAAGCACGGGGTCTTTCTGCCGCCATGCCCACGGATTACCTCGAGAGAATTCTCAACGCCCGGGTCTATGACGTGGCGATCGAAACCCCGCTGGATCGGGCACCTGCCCTGTCGGCGCGCATCGGCAATCGGGTGCTGCTCAAGCGTGAGGATCTGCAGCCCGTCTTCTCCTTCAAACTGCGCGGCGCGTACAACAAGATCGTCCATCTGTCGAAGGAGAAGCTGAAGCGCGGCGTGATCTGCGCTTCAGCGGGCAACCATGCCCAGGGCGTTGCCCTGGCCGCCGCCAAGGTCGGTTGCCGGGCGGTGATCGTCATGCCGACGACGACGCCGCAGATCAAGATCGAGGCGGTGCGGCAGCGCGGTGGCGACGTGGTGCTGGCCGGCGAATCCTACGACGACGCCTATGCGCACGCCCTGGAGATCGAGAAGAGCGAGCGGCTGAGCTTCGTGCATCCCTTTGACGACCCGGATGTGATCGCCGGCCAGGGCACCATCGGCATGGAGATCCTGCGCCAGCATGCGGAGCCGATCGACGCCATCTTCTGCTGCGTCGGTGGTGGTGGCCTGATTTCCGGCATTGCCGCCTACGTCAAGCGCCTGCGACCGGCGACCAGGATCGTCGGTGTCGAAGCGGTTGACGCCGATGCCATGGCGCGTTCGCTGCACGCCGGCAAGCGTGTCCGGCTCGAGCACGTCGGTCTGTTCGCCGATGGCGCTGCGGTCAAGTACGTCGGTGAGGAAACCTTCCGCCTCTGTCAGACCTACGTCGACGAAATGGTGCTGGTCGACACCGACGCCATCTGCGCCGCGATCAAGGATGTCTTCGAGGACACGCGCGCGGTGCTCGAACCCGCAGGCGCGCTGGCGGTGGCCGGCGCCAAGGAATACGCGGTACGGCATCGGCTGCAGGGAAAGACACTGATCGCCACCGCATCGGGCGCCAACATCAACTTCGACCGGCTGCGTTTCGTTGCCGAAAGGGCGGAGATCGGCGAACAGCGCGAGGCGGTCTTTGCCGTGACGCTGCCCGAGCGTCCCGGAGCCTACAAGCAGTTCGTCGCCCTGATCGGTGCCCGCAGCATCACCGAGTTCAACTACCGCTACAACGATCAGCATGCGGCGCAGGTCTTCGTCGGCATCCAGGTTGCTTCGCGTGCCGAGTCGGTACGCCTGCTGCAGCATCTGCGCAAGCACGGCTACCCGACTCTCGACCTGACCGATGACGAAATGGCGAAGGGCCACATCCGCCATCTGGTGGGCGGTCACTCGCCAACGATCAGCAACGAGATCGTCTACCGTTTCGAGTTCCCCGAGCGACCGGGAGCGCTGATGAACTTCCTCAACCGGATGAGTGCCGGTTGGAACATCAGCCTCTTCCACTATCGCAACCACGGTGCCGATTACGGCCGCGTGCTGGTCGGCATGCAGGTACCGCCGGACGAGATGGGCGACTTCCGGCAGTTCCTGCGCACGCTCGGTTACGCGCACTGGGACGAGACCGGCAACCAGGCCTACCGGCTTTTTCTCGCCTAGCTGCGGGATGGTTGCCGGTTCGCGGCCGGTCTGCGGGTGCTCTTGCCTTGCAGCAGATTTCCCGCATAGACTGCGGTGCGCACTTGCGACGCTGGCGAAGCGATGGCGCAACAGTCCGCTTCGCCACCTGCTGCCGGCGGCATCTGCGCTCGCCGCGCTGGCCGAACGGTCCGGTCGATCGTCGATCATTCCCAGGAGAGTCCATCATCATGCCCATGAACATCGCCAGCAACGTCACCGAACTGGTCGGCAACACGCCACTCGTCCGGCTCAACCGCCTGACTGAAGGGATTGACGGCAGCATCTGCGTCAAGCTCGAGTTCTACAATCCCGCGCACAGCGTCAAGGACCGGATCGCGGTCGCCATGATCGACGCGGCGCAGGCGAGCGGTCGCATCGGTCCGGAGACGGTGGTGCTCGAGCCCACTTCCGGCAACACCGGCATCGGACTGGCGATGGTCTGCGCCGCACGCGGCATCAAGTGCTGCTTCGTCATGCCGGAAACCATGAGCCGTGAACGCCGCCTGCTGCTCCGGGCCTACGGCGCCGAACTCGTGTTGACGCCAGGGCCTGACGGCATGGGTGGCGCGATCCGCCGCGCCGAGGAAATGGCGGCCAGCGACGCGCGCTACTTCATCCCGCAGCAGTTCGAGAACCCGGCCAATCCCGCGATTCATCGGACGACCACGGCCGAGGAGGTGTGGCGCGACACCGATGGCCAGGTCGACATCTTCGTCGCCGGTGTCGGCACCGGCGGCACCATCACCGGCGTCGGCGAAGTCCTCAAGGCGAGAAAGCCGGGGCTGCAGGTCATCGCCGTCGAGCCGGAAGCATCGCCGGTGCTCTCGGGCGGCGCCAAGGGGCCGCATCCGATCCAGGGAATCGGCGCCGGTTTCGTTCCCGGCGTGCTCAACACCAGCATCTACGACGAAGTGCAGCGGGTCATTGCGGACGATGCGTTCGCCATCGCCCGCCGGATGGCAACCGAGGAGGGTCTGCTCGTGGGTATCTCCTCCGGCGCCGCCGTCTGGGCCGCGCTGGCCGTCGCGCGCCGGCCCGAGAACGCCGGCAAGCTGACGGTGGTGATCGTTCCCTCTTTCGGCGAGCGCTACCTGACGACCCAGTTGTACGCCCATCTCGAAGTGTGAGCGACAGTTCTGCAGTCGTGGAGGGCCATGATTTCGACCGCGTCATCGACCGACGCGGTGGTGATTCGCTGAAATGGAACCGCTACGCCGGGCGCGACGTGCTGCCGCTGTGGGTCGCCGACATGGACTTTGCCGCGCCGCCGGCGATCATCGCCGCGCTCGAGCGACGCGTCGCGCACGGCTGCTTCGGCTACGCCGAGCCGATGCCGGGGCTCCACGAAGCCGTGATCGGCAACCTGCAGCGCGAGTACGGCTGGCACGTCGAGGCAGACTGGCTGCTCTGGTTGCCCGGACTGGTGACTGGGCTCAACGTCGCCTGCCGCGCCGTCGACGGTGATGTCGTGACGGCGACGCCGGTCTATCCGCCATTTCTCAGCGCACCGCGCCTGTCCGGCCGGCGTTTGACGACCGCGCCGCTGTGCCAGGGCGATGAGCGCTGGGTGTTCGATTTCGCGGCGCTGCAGGACGCCGTGCTGCCGGGCAGCCGGCTGCTGTTGCTCTGCCATCCGCACAACCCGGTCGGTCGCGCGTGGGAGCGGGCAGAACTCGAGCAGATCGCTGCCTTCAGCCTGCGCAACGACCTCATCGTCTGCGCCGACGAGATCCACTGCGGGCTCGTGCTCGACGAGCATCGCCGCCACCTGCCGCTGGCGATGCTCGGCGACGAGATGGCGCGGCGGACAATCACGCTCATGGCGCCATCCAAGACCTGGAACATTCCCGGTCTCGGCTGTGCCTTCGCGGTCATCGCCGACCCGGCGCTGCGTCGCCGTTTCAGCGCCGCCATGCGCGGCATCGTGCCGCACGTCAATGTGCTCGGCCTCGCTGCATGCGAAGCCGCCTATCGCGACTGCGACGACTGGCAGCGCGCCCTGCTCGTCACCCTGCGGCACAACCGCGACGCCGTTGAGGCCGCCGTGCGCTCGATGCCCGGCCTTGCCATGCGTCATGTCGAGGCAACCTACCTGGCGTGGATCGACGCCCGCGGTCTCGCCGTTGCCGATCCGTCGGCCTTTTTCGAGGAAGCCGGGGTCGGATTGTCGAATGGCGCCGACTTCGGCCTGGCAGGCTGGGTTCGGCTCAATTTCGGCTGCCCGCGGCAGACGCTCGCAACCGCCCTCGAGCGCATGGCGGCCGCCTGCACGGCCGCCGCACAGTCATGAGCGCGGCCGCCACCTGGTGGCAGCGCGGCATCATCTACCAGGTCTACCCGCGCTCGTTCCAGGACAGCAACGGCGATGGCGTCGGTGATCTGGCGGGGATCAGCGCCCGCCTGGATTATCTGCACGGCCTCAACGTCGACATCATCTGGCTGTCGCCGATCTATCCGTCACCGATGCACGACTTCGGTTACGACGTTGCCGACTACTGCGCCATCCACCCCGCCTTCGGCAGCATGGCCGACTTCGACCGCCTGCTGACCGAGGTGCATGGGCGCGGCATGCGGCTTCTGCTCGACCTGGTTCCCAATCACACCTCGCATGAGCATCCCTGGTTCATCGCCAGTCGCGGAAGCCGCGACAACCCGCAGCGTGCGTGGTACATCTGGCGCGACCCGGCGCCCGGCGGCGGCCCGCCGAACAACTGGCTGAGCCACTTCGGCGGCCCCGCCTGGACCTTCGACGAGGGCAGCGGACAGTACTACATGCACCAGTTCCTGCCGCAGCAGCCGGAACTGAACTACCGCCATCCCGAGGTCCTGCCGGCGATGCTGGACTGCATGCGCTTCTGGCTCGACAAGGGGGTCGACGGCTTCCGCGTCGACGTCATCGGCATGTTGCTGAAGGACCCGCTGTTCCGTGATGAACCCGCGAACCCCGCCTGGAACGGAGTCCGCGAGTACCAGAGCCTGCTGCACGTGCACACGGCCAACCTGCCCGAAGTGCACGGCCTGATTCGCCAGATGCGGGCGTTTCTCGACGGCTGGAACGACCGCCTGATGATCGGCGAACTCTACCTGCCGAATGCCGAGCTGGTCCGCTACTACGGCGATGAGGAAGGCGCGGAGTGCCACCTGCCCTTCAACTTCCAGCTCATCCGGGCCCCCTGGGACGCCGCCCTCATCCGCCGCCTGGTGGACGATTACGACGCGCTGCTGCCGCAGCACGCGTGGCCCAACTGGGTGCTCGGCAATCACGACCAGAAGCGGCTGGCGACCCGCGTCGGGTCGCGCCAGGCACGCGTCGCGACGATGCTGTTGCTGACGCTGCGCGGCACGCCAACCTGCTATTACGGCGACGAGATCGGCATGCTCGACGTGCCGTTGCCGCTGGCGCTGATGCAGGACCCACCGGCGCTCAGGCAGCCGGAAATCGCCCATCTCGTCGGCCGCGACCCGCAGCGTACGCCGATGCAGTGGGATGCCTCGGCGAACGCCGGCTTTGCCGCTGCCGGGGTCCGCTCCTGGCTGCCGCTGGCGCCGGACTGCAGGACGCGCAACGTCGCCAGCCAGTCGGCCGACCCGAACTCGCCGCTCGGCTTCTTCCGTGCCATGACCGCACTGCGACGAGCCGAGCCGGCGCTCGCCGACGGTTCCTACCGGTCGCTCGACGCCGGCCAGCCGGATGTTTTCGCCTACCTGCGCGGCGATCCGGGCAGCGCCCTGCTCGTTCTGCTCAACTTCGGCACCGAGCGTCGGCGACTGGCGCTGCCGCTGTCCGGCGATGCGGCCGACCTCTTGCTGTCAACGGCAATGACTTCGCCAGGGCGGCTCAGACTGGAGCAACTGGTCCTCGAACCCGACGAGGGCATGGTGCTGCGGCTTCCCGCCACCAGCCGCGTCTCCTGAACCGTGCCGTCCGGCGGCTGGCAGCGAGCCGATCGCCCGCGCTCTGCTGCCGGTCGGCGTTCTCGTCGGCGCGGCTGCGGCCGAGAGCGCCGCCGCCGTGATCGATGCCCGTGGTCTGGTCGACCGGCCGGCGGCAGTTGACAGGCAGGCGCCGATCGGTAACCTTGACGCCCGCGCCATCGACTCTTGGGGAGAGCGAAGTGTTCAAGAGCCTGCTGTCCCTGTTTCGCCCGCGGCAGGTGGAACACACTGTCGCCGCACCACCGCCGCTGCCAACACCGCCGCCAACACCGCCTGCCGTCGCCGTGGCGCAGGACAGCTACCTGCGACATCGCCCGATGCTCGACCGCGAGCAGCGCGTTGTTGCCCACGAGCTGACCGTCGAGAGGCCGCGGCCGGCGCACGCCGCACCGTGGCAGGGGCCGTCGCGCCGGTTGTTCGCGGACGCTCTTCTCTGGCACTTTGCGCGCGCCCGGCTGGAGGCGCTGCTCGCGCAGCGGCTGGTCTTTCTGCCGGTGGGCATCAGCGTTCTCGAGCATCCGGCGCTGTCCGCTCTGCCGACGCGCAACGTCGTTCTCCACATTGCGTGGCATGACGAGGGACCGGCAGACGAGGGGGAAACGCTCTTTGCGGGCATGTCCCGCCTGCGCGAAATGGGCTTTTCCCTTGCCTGTGCGCAGGAACTTCTCGCTAGCGACGAGCGGCTTGCTGCGCTGGTGGACTACATCCTGGTCGATGCCGGACGCCTCGCTCCGCCCGATCTCCTGGCGGTCCAGCGACGGCTGGCAGGACGCCTCGAGCACAAGCCCCTGGTGGCCATGAACGTCGATTTTCTCGAGATGTATGAGGCTTGCCGGCTGCTGCGCTTCGCCTTCTTCCATGGCGAGTTCGTCGGTTGCCGCGAGCAGGTGGACAGCAATGTCGTCGTGCCACCGTACAAGGTTGCGGCGATGGAGTTGCTCAATGCGATTCGCCGGCAGGCCAGCCCCGACGAACTGGCAGACAAGGCCTGGGCAGATCCGACGCTGGTCCTGCGTCTGCTGCGGGTCGTCAATTCGCCGGCTTTCCGGCTGCGCAGTCCGATCAGGGACCTGAAACAGGCGATCGCCTATCTCGGCCACGACGAACTCTATCGCTGGGCGACGCTGCTGCTCTTCTCGAGCCAGCGCCCCGAAGACAGGCACCCGATGGAGCACGCCTGGCGCGAATCAGCCCTGGTCCGCGGTCGTTTCATGGAGCTTCTCGCCGGCAGCCAGATGCCGGAAACCGAACGCCGCGACCTCTTCATCGTCGGCGTCCTGTCGATGATCGACCGAATCTTTGCGATGACCATGCCGCGAGCG
>DDUX01000167.1 GCA_002345025.1 Candidatus Accumulibacter iunctus
CTCAGCATCACCTCGCCGGCGAGGTGATGCTGAGCGGCAAGCTCGCCGGCAGGGCGAAGCCGGACGATGTCCTCTTCGTCTTTGCCCGCGCCGAGGAAGGGCCGCGCATGCCGCTGGCGGCGATGCGCGCGACGGTCGCCGACCTGCCACTGAATTTTCGCCTCGACGACTCGATGGCGCTCGCCGGCGGTCGCAAGATTTCCGACTTCGCCAGCGTCAGCGTCGAGGCGCGCATCACCCGCGCCGGCAACGCCAGCACCTCGTCCGGCGACCTGTTCGGCCGCATCGACGGCGTCAAGCCGGGCAACCGCAAGCTGCGCCTGGTGATCGATCAGCTGCAGCCCTGAGCCGCCGCCGGTGGCCCTGGCGAGGGCCGCCCTTTCCTGCATTTGTTAACCTAGATCAAACCGTCGCCGCTGCCCCTTCCGCTAGACTTCGGGCAGCCTCGGCAGGTGACCGATGGCATGACAATGACAGGGAGGTAGCAGCGTGACCGATGACAGCTCAGGGTTCTGGGCCCGCCTCAAACGCCCCAGTACCAAGTACTCGCTGCTTGCGCTGCTGTCGGTCGGCTTCGTTGCCGGCGTCTTCTTCTGGGGCGGCTTCAACACGGCGATGGAAGCCACCAACACACTCGAGTTCTGCATCGGCTGTCACGAGATGAAGGACAACGTGTACCAGGAGTACAAGAAGACCATTCACTACAGCAACCGCACCGGCGTCCGCGCCTACTGCTCCGACTGCCACGTGCCGAAGGACTGGGGGCACAAGATGATGCGCAAGATCGCCGCCAGCAAGGAGCTCTACGGCAAGGTCATGGGCACCATTTCGACCCCCGAGAAGTTCGAGGCGAAGCGGCTCGAACTGGCGACCAACGAGTGGAACCGAATGAAGGCGGGCGATTCGCGCGAATGCCGCAACTGTCACTCGTTCTCGGCGATGGACATCGAAAAGCAGAAGGCACGCGCTTCCAAGATGCACAAGATCGGTCAGGAAGACAAGAACACCTGCATCGATTGCCACAAGGGAATCGCGCACTCGAAACCACAGAACATGCCGGAAGACGACGAGTAAGGCACGTCGCGAGCGACTGGCGCCAACCCGCAGCGCGGCCATGGGCGAACGATCGACATCCCCTGGCCGCTGACACGTACCAACCGCATCAACACTTGAGTGGAGTCTGAAATGAAAAGAACGAGCGTTTCCCTGGCCCTCTTCGGCGCCCTGCTGGCCTCAGGTCCGCAGCTCGCGCAGGCTGCCGCTCCCGACTGGAGCAAGGTTCCCAAGCGCGACATTCAGGTGTTTCACGCCGGCGTGACGCCGATCGAATGGATCATGAAGAAATCGGACCACAGCGGTCGGACGGGCATCAACAAGGGCGAGAGCTGCGTCGGCTGCCATGAGGAGAAAGGCGGACTCAACTTCGACATGAAGCGCCTCGCCGGCAAGGATCTGGAGCCCAAGGGCGCGCCGAAGACGATGAATTTCCCGGTCGCCGTGCAGACCGCCTACGACAAGGAGAACCTCTACGTCCGACTGACGTTCAAGGCACCTGGCGGCGGCGTCGACCCGGCCGACAAGGAGAACGAAGTCAAGGCGACGATCCTCTTCGCCAACGACAAGGTCAGCCAGGGCGCGCAGGTCGGTTGCTGGGCCAGTTGCCACGGCGACGCGCGGACGATGCCCGGCGCCGACGACAAGAAGACCAAGTACACCAAGGACGGCGCCTACGAGCTGATGCAGTGGAAGAGTGCCAAGGGCGCCAAGGCGGCTGACGGCTCGGTGACCGACAAGCGCAACATGGAAGGCGGCAGCGCCGGCGTCAAGGCCGAAGGGAGCAAGGCCGGGGACGTCTACACCGTCACCTTCACGCGCAAACTCAACGGCACGCTGGCCGAAGGCAAGGCGACGCCGATCGGCGTCGCCATCCACAGCGACCGCGCGATCGGCCGCTTCCACCACGTCTCGATGGGCTACACGCTCGGCGTCGGCGCCGACGGCGACATCAAGGCCGCCAAGCAGTAGGCCTGCAGCCAGCAACGCCTGAGATTTCCCGGACGCGGGCAGAGCCTCGGCTCTGCCCGTTTCATTTTCGCCTCGCTGCCGCCGGCAGCTGGCGAGCCGGCAAGCGCACGGCGACCGACCGGGTCGACGCGACGGCGACCCGGGACCGCCGGCAGGGCGACTCAGGCCTGCTGCCGGCGCCGTCCGACCCAGCCAAAGAGCCCCAGACCGCCCGCCAGCAGCGCTGCAGTGGACGGCTCGGGGATCGCCGAGATCTCGAGCATCGGCCGCAACCCGGCGTCGGCCCACGCGGACGACGCGTAGAGCGAGGCGAGCGGCTTGCCGGAAGCAGCGATGACGATATCCGGCTGGCGCAGCTCGACACCGAAGTTGCCGGCGGGATCGGCCAGCCAGTCGCGAACCAGCGCGGTGACGTCGAAGGAAACCCACTGGTTCACGCCATCCTGCGTCATCGAAGTCACTGGCCCGGATACCGCCGGCTGCGTCTCCCAAGTGACGCCGGTCTCGCTCCAGCTCTCGGTCACGCGGTGCAGATCGGTGGTGATCGCTTGCGCCGGTGTCGGATTGTCGAACGGCGGCAGACCGGGCAGCGCGAAGAGCCTGAGGCTGGCGCTGACCACCTGCCCGGCCGCAATCCCCAACCCGCCCGGATCGAAGCGCAGCAGCGAGCGCGTATCGTGCGCCCGGCTCTCGCCCTGCGCGCCGATCAGCGGCACGGTGTTGCTGCTGCCGAGGAAGTTGCCGAAGGGGACCGCCGGCAGGGGGCTGAGGTTGTTCAGCGTCTGGCTGTCGAGGTTGGTCACGCGCGCGGCGGTGGCGATGCCGAAGGCGCCGGGAATCGCGAACTCATAGACGAAGACATCCTGGCTGGCGGCTTCGTCCGGCTGCAGCGTCAGGGTCGTTGCCGCCTGCGCCGGCTGGGCCAGCGCCGCGAGGAGCAGGAGCGGGGCAAGTGGGACGGCTTTCGTCGGGGCTGTGTACGACATGCTGGAATCCTCCGGTTGGTCTGTTTGCTGACGGCGACGCCGGGTGCGTGGCCGCGGCACAGACTGATACGCACGCAGGTGGCGTCCGGATGCAGGCAACCGGCACAACCGGCCACGGCGACGCGGCACGAGCCACCCCGCCCGATCGCCCGCACCTCGGTCCGTCGCGTACTGCGCGCGCCCTCCAGACCACCAAGGGTCGGCGGCGTCTCCTGCTCGCTGCTGCACACGCCTGGCGCGCAATTCCCGATCGGGCCGCTGGCCCGGTCGCGGCAGCCGCCGAGCAAGACGCGCGGGACGGAACGATTCGCCCAGGGACGCGCTGGCGCAGGTTTCGCCGTCGGCCCGCGCCGGACCTGCTACCATTGCCGACGCGCTTGATGCCGCCCGCTGCATGGGATCAGGCGCTCGGCGACACGGCGCGCGCGCGCCCGACTGCCGCCGACGAGTTCCCTTCCGAAAGGAGCAGGATGAAGACCCTTCGCTTCTGGATGTTTGCGCCTGCCCTGGCGATCGCCTGCACCTCGGCGACCGCTGCGCTCGTCATCGACGGGCGGCAGACACAGTTGCAGGTGTCGACCCAGATCGGCTTCGTCGGGAGCGTCAACTCGGCGACGGATTCGCGGCAGTACAGCAGCGTGACGTCCGATCTGCAGCCGCGGCTGGCCGGCAGTGACAGCGGCAGCGGGGCAGTCGGAGACGGCTCCTGGATCGCCAACTATCAGTACCAGCTCGATCAGTCGATCGACTATCTGCCCGCTGGCGGCTTTTCCGCAAGCGCTTCGGTGACCCTCTTTGCCTTCGCAGCAGATCAGGGCGTCGCCGCGGTCGACGCACAATCCGGAAACCGTCTGGAGTTGCGCTTCCACCTGAACACGGACGAATCATACGGGTTCACCGGCATCACCACCGACCTCGCCAGCGTGATTCTGGAGCAGTCCGCCGGGAGCGGCGTCTGGAATCCACTGGCCGAGCCGACTGCGGGGGCCTTCCAGTACAGCCTGCGGCTGGCCGCCGGGCAATATCGCTTTGCCGCCGTCAGCAGTGGCTACCACGACTCTTCCCAGGGCGCGGGATCTTCCTGGGCAGTGCAGTTGATGACGATGCCCGAACCGGGGTCCCTGCTGCTCCTCGCGACGGCCGTGGGTGTCGGCATGGTGGCTGGGCGCCGGCAGCGACGGAACGAGTAGCCAGGCAGCAAGAGCCCCTGATCGGTGCTGCCATGCCGCTCTTCGTTGGCCCGCGACTCGGGTCCCGCCGCCAGCAGCCTCGCCGATCGTTCAGGCAAACGCTCCGAGCGGTTTCCCCGGGAGTTCAGCGTCTGCCAGCCGGCCCCTTGGCTCGCCCTGCGTCGACCTTGCCTCCGGGGCCCATCCCCGAGCACCGCCCGGATTGTCGGTCTTGCCGGCCGAGTCCGCAGGCACCAAGCGCGCCCAGAAGCGCCGCCAGCCCGGCAAAGCGGGCTGGTGCAGCAAGAGGTTGAGATCCTGGCTTCTCGCTCGCACGATCCTTGCGAGTCGTTCGCTAGATCCGCTTGCGGCGGCTGAAACCCAGCGCGAAGAGAGCGAGGCCGGCCAGGCTGAGTGCCATCGGTTCCGGAACGGCCTGACTCCCGACGCGAACGTCGGCCGCAATGCTGCCCGAGTTGTCGCCGCTATTGCTGTCCCAGTAGTAGAGGCTCAGCGTTCCGGCAGCGGGTGCCGGACCGGAGAAACTGGTGCCCAGAAGAAAGAAGGTGCCCCCGAGCTCGCCAACCAGAGCGCCATACGGCGCGCTGAGCGAGTTCTGGTTCCAAAGCCCGAAGTTAGCACCGATCTGCGTATTCAGCGGCTGCCCGGACTCGTCCGAGCCCGTGGCGAACAGACTTGCGACGAGCCCGTCGGCATTGGACCAGCGCGGCAATGGGCCGGCGCTCCAGAGATCGTCAGTGGCTGCCGTCACTGAAAACACCTGATTGGCGCTCAGGGTTATCCCCGTGTTCAGTCCGACGCCTCCGGACGAACTGTTGGCACTCGCACCAACACTGAAAACGGCGGCGTTGGCAGCTGCTGCTCCACCCAGGGCAAGCGCAGCAATCGCCACGCGGATCATTGTCTTCATCGTTGCCAACTCCTTCAGCGGATGACGCTCTGTACTCAACCATTCCTGCAACCGGCACTGCCCATCTGCAGGCACCCGGAGATCATGAAGCATGATTCATGCCATTAATGAATACCCGTTTTGCAACAACAGGTTGCTGACGGTCCTCCAGCCCTCGCAGCGGACCGGTGTAAAGATTCTCGACACGCCATCGGCAGGAACCGTCCGTCTTCCCGGAACGGGTAAGCCGACGGCAGACGCAGGCACGGAAGCTCAGGCGATCAGCAGCACGAAGGGTTGGGCTCGCCCGCCACGGGGGAGCGGCACCAAAGAAAGCGAATCCGGAGAGTCCATGTTGCTGTGCGTCGCCAGTGCAGCGATCGCTGCTGCCAGCGCGCCGGCGGATGAAAAAAACCGGTAGTTGTGGCACCATCGCAGTCGCCCGGACTGATCCGGGCGGGAGTCTCCGGGTGCCGCCGAGCACGCATCGGCGGAGAATCGGGAAGGCGGTGCGAATCCGCCACGTGCCCAGCGCTGTGAGGAGGACGGGCGATGCATTGGCCACTGGCGCGAGTCGGGAAGGCGCATCGCGCGGGTGAATCCGAGTCAGAAGACCGGCCAGGAGACGAACGGAAGCTGCCCGGCCAGGCAGCCACACAGTCTTTCCAGAAGGGGAATCGATGGAAAACCCGGGCGCGCCTGCCGCGCACGCCTTCTCCGACGCCGACCGCGCAGCGGTCTATCAGGCGATCCACAGCCGCCGCGATGTGCGCGGCCAGTTTCTCCCCGACCCGGTGGCCGACGACGTTCTCGGTCGCGTCCTGCTGGCGGCGCATCACGCGCCGTCGGTCGGTTTCATGCAGCCGTGGAACTTCCTCGTCGTCCGCTCGCCAACGATCAAACAGCGCGTCCATGATGTCTTCTGCGCCGCCAACGCCGAGGCCGAGCGCCTCTTCCCCGACGAGAAGCGGGCGCTCTACAGCCGCCTGAAACTGCAGGGAATACTCGAATCGCCGCTCAACCTCTGCGTCACCTGCGACCGCTCGCGCAGCGGACCGGTCGTCCTCGGCCGCACGCACATGCTCAGCATGGACCTCTACAGCAGCGTCTGCGCGGTGCAGAACCTGTGGCTCGCCGCCCGTGCCGAAGGACTCGGAGTCGGCTGGGTGAGCATCTTCCACCAGCAGGCGCTGCAGGATGCACTCGCGATGCCGCACGACATCGTGCCGATCGCCTACCTGTGCATCGGCTGGGTGAGCCACTTCAACGACCGGCCGGAACTCGAGAAATCCGGCTGGCTGCCGCGCCTGCCGCTCGCCGACCTGCTCTACTACGAGCAGTGGGGCGACACCCGGACGCCGCCGGCCGAAGCGCTGACGGCAACCGTGAGCAGCCTGCAGGACGACCTGCAGCGGCTGCACGTGCAGCCGGCATGAGGCGCCAGCGTACCCGGTGGCAACGCTGCCGCTGCCTGACCGCCATCCTGGCCGCTGACCGCGCGCATGCTTGAGCACGGCGGCCGCCTGCGCGCAGCGGCGGCGCACTACGGGATTCCGACCGGCGAGTGGCTCGACCTGTCCACCGGCATCAATCCCGACCCCTGGCCGGTGCCGCCACTGCCGGCGAGTGCCTGGCAGCGCCTGCCGGAAGACGACGACGGCCTCGAAGCCGCCGCCGCCAGCGCCTACGGCAACCCCGGCCTGCTGCCGGTCGCCGGCTCACAGGCGGCGATCCAGCTCCTGCCGGCACTGCTGCCGCGCGCTGCCGTCGCCTGCGTGTCGCCGCTCTACGCCGAACACCCGCACTGCTGGCAGAAAGCCGGCCACCGCGTGCGACTGATCACCGGCAGCCTGTCGCGCGCACTCGCCGCCGCCACCCCCTACGTCCTGCTGTGCAATCCGAACAACCCGACCGCCACCGCCCACACGCGCGCCGCCCTGCTGCACGCGGCCAGCGAACTGAAGCGCCGCGGCGGCTGGCTGATCGTCGACGAAGCCTTCATCGACCCGACTCCCGACGACAGCGTCGCCGATCTCGCCGGTACGCCGGCGGCGCCGCGGCTGATCGTCCTGCGCTCGCTCGGCAAGTTCTTCGGCCTCGCCGGCGCGCGCGTCGGCTTCGTCCTCGCGGCGGCCGAACTGCTGCAGCGAATGCGCGCCGAACTCGGCCCGTGGACGGTTTCCGGCCCGGCGAGGAGCGTCGCGCGCCTCGCGCTGGCCGACCTCGACTGGCAGCGGACGGCGCGCCACCGCCTGCTCGCCGCCGGCGAGCGCCTGCACGACCTGCTCGCCGCGCATGGCGAAGTCCACGGCACAGCGCTCTTCGCCACGCTGCGCCGCGCCGACGGCGCGCAGCTCCATGACCACGTGGCGCACCGCGGCATCCTGACGCGGCTGTTCGCCGAGCACGGCCTGTTGCGCTTCGGACTGCCGGCCAGCGAGGACGACTGGCAGCGGCTGCACGCCGCGCTGCAGTCGCTGCCGCAGCAGGCCGCCGTGACGCAGCCGGGAGCGATGCATGCCGACGCATGAGGAGCGGATGCAGAAGAAGCAGGCCGTGGTGCGCGGCAGGATCGAATCCGCACGGCACGAGCGCGGCATCCTGCTGCTCAACACCGGCAACGGCAAGGGCAAGTCGAGCGCCGCCTTCGGCGTCCTCGCGCGCGCGCTCGGCCACGGCCTGCGCGCCGCCGTCGTCCAGTTCGTCAAGGGCCGTTCGGACACCGGCGAGGAAGCCTTCTTCCGCGGCCACGCCAGCGTTGCCTGGCACGTCGGCGGCGAGGGCTTCACCTGGGAAACGCAGGATCGCGAGCGCGACGCGCGTGCCGCCGCTGCCGCCTGGCAGGTCGCCTGCGGGCACCTCGCCGACCCGGCGATCGACCTCGTCATCCTCGACGAACTGACCTACGCCTTCAAGTACGACTGGCTGCCGCTGCCGAAAGTGATCGCCGCGCTGCAGGCGCGGCCGCCGCTGCAGCACGTGATCATCACCGGCCGCGGCGCGCCGCCGGCGCTGCGCGAGATCGCCGACACGGTGACCGAGATGAACATGGAGAAGCACGCCTTCCGCGCCGGCATACGGGCGATGCCGGGGGTGGAGTACTAGTCTCCAGCCCCGCCAAGTCGGTTGCCTGAAATTGCGCTCTCCCGCGCCATGGCTGCGGCGTTTTTCACCTTGCCTGGCATGAGAAGGCAGCAAGAACCTCTGCAATCCATTGACGGAACGAACCGCCGGGCAGCCAGACGGATTTCTCGGCGACGATCGGTGTCGCTCGTCGTCCCCCCGGTCGGCACTCGCGCCAGCACTCCGTGATCCCGCTGGCCGTCCGGTCGGCGACCGCCGGCCGGGCAGGCGTCCGGCGCCGCAACGATGCCGCCGTTGTCGCGCGCCGCATGCGCGTCACAGCCCGAGATCGCTGAGGATGGCGTGCACGCGATGGCCGTAGGTGTGCTCGGCCAGCACTCGCCGGCGGCCCGCGTCACCGATGCGCTTTGCGAGAGCGGGCTCCCGCTGCAGGCGGGCGACCAGCGCATTGAGTTCATCGCCATCCCGATACACCAGGATTTCCCGGCCCGGCTCGAAACACCGGGGCAGATCGGGCAGATCGTCGTTCAGGACCGGCGTGGCGCACGCCAGGGGTTCGAAGCTGCGCTGGTTGAGACCGTGCTCGACGTTGGCTTCGTTGCGCGCGTTGAGCACGGCAAGATGACGTTGATAAAGCCGCACAAGACGGGCGCGGCCAATCTTGCGGTTGCTCACCTGATGGAATCCCTCCCGCGCCAGGACACTCCAATCGGTGCCGATCACCCGGGCCGGCTGCTCCAGACGCCGCACCGTCTGTTCGCGAAACCCGGTGCGACTGGCGACAAACAGCGCTTGCGGAATGCGCGGCCCATGTCGCGGCTGGAACCGGTCCGGATCCACCGCCAGCGGCAGGAAGCGGCCGGCGGTGACGAATCCTGCCGCTTTGGCAGCAGCGAAGAAGCTGGTATCGGTGTAATAGAGCCGATCGCAATGATCCGCCCGTTCCCGGCTGTCGGCCGGGAAGTGGTCCCCGACCAGCCCGGCGATCAACGGCCGCGGCGATCGTCCATGCAGGATCTGGTAATAGCCGAGCGGCACCCCGAACACGCCGGCCACCAGTACCAGATCCGGTTGGAAATCGGCCAGTGCACGTTCGAACCGGGCCATCATCCAGCCGGCAGTGGCTGCGCCACGGCCTTCCCACTTGACGCGCAGCCGCGAGCCAAGGTCCTCGCCGTTGATGGCAAAACTGCGCGCCGCGCAGCCCATCCGGGTGCAGGCGCCATGCAGATTCTCGAGCCACAACACCAGGCTGCCCCGCTTGCCGAGCAACAGGATGCGCATCGAGGGCCTGGCGCCATCCATCACGGTTCCACTGCCCGCTGCATCCCAGCCAACCGCCGGACATTGACTGGCGATGCGCTGTCGCCTTGCGGACGCGCCCTCCTGCCCAGCCACAACCACCGGCAAGAGAGCGTCAAGCCGTTCTGACACATCCTGTCGATATCACCGAACATCCGCGCGCTCATTTCAAGAAGACTGCTGTCACGGCCGCTGTCCGGTTGGATCCGTTCGCCGGGTGTGCACTTTGCCCAGCCGTGCGGCGGCGAAGTCGGCAAAGGCGGCCGAGTATATTGACGTCGATCAATCGTCGTCAACCGCAAGTCCGCTTCCGGCCGGGGCCGTGCGCAGGTTCGATGACAAGATGCAGCAGCCGTGTGGTACCCCATCCTCCGGTGGGTGCCGACCTGCTGGTGGAGCTTCGTCCGGAGGTCCAGGGCGGCTTTCTCACCTTGGGTCGCCGGCAGCGGCGAGAAACGCCCAGCCCCGAATCAGTCGTCCGTGCCGCCGACACGCAGGACGACGGTTTCCGGCGGGCAGTTGAAGCGAATGGGCAGGATGCTGGTCCCGATGCCAGCCGTCACCCAGGTCGTTGCCGGTGCGTCGGGTATCCAGCCCCAGGAATGGCCGCGAGGCACCCGCCCCGGCGTGATCAGCGCGCCGATCAACGGCAGCCGGACCTGGCCGCCGTGCGTGTGGCCGGCAAAGGCAACCACTGTCTGTGGCGGCAGGGCGGCGGCGTTCGCCGGGTCGTGCATCATCACGATCAGCCGGGCGTCGGCGGGTACGCCAGCGAAGGCCGCATCCGGGCGGGCGTGGCCGGTCATGTCGTCGCCGATGCCGGCCAGCCACAGCCTGCGATCGGCGCTGGCAAGCGGCAGCGCGCGGTTGTCGATGACCTGGATACCGGCTGTTTCCAGTGCCTTGCGCACGCGCTCGCCGTCAAGCCACCAGTCGTGGTTGCCGAGTGTGGCGAAGACGCCGAGGGGTGCCGTCAGCCCTGCGAGGACAGCGGCGATGTCTTCCGGCGCTACCGGTTGGCCACCGAGGACGCCCTGAATGACGAAGTCGCCGGGGAGCAGAACGAGGTCCGGGCGTGCGGCATTGAGTTCGTCGACCACCCGCTGCAGCATCGGCAGGCCGGCGTGCGGGGCGCCGACATGGAAGTCGGCAGCAACGGCAATGGTCAGTGGCGCTCCGGTCCAGGCCGGCGCAGCGAGCACCAGCTGCCGCTGTTGCAGCCAGCCCGGCTCGATACCGACGCTCCAGCCGGCGATCCCGAGCACGAGGGCAGCAAGGGCGAGCCGCGTGCGTTTCATCCCGGTGCCGGCAGCGCGCTGGCGCTGCTGCACACCGGCAGCGCCGATGGACCTGGCGCGATTGGCGGGCTCGAGCCCTCGCCGGAACTTCTCCCGCTCAGCACAATGCCTGACGGCCGGTCGCAACCGAAACCAGAAGGCCATAGCGGGTTCGCCAGAAACCTTCAGTGTTCACTGCCGCCTCTGCAGTGAGCACGACGCGCACGGCCTGACGCTGGCGAATCGCAACACGGACGACTGCGAAGTCGCGACTGGCTTCGCGCAGCACGGTCCTGACGCGCAGCCACCGCTAGGGTCAGCGCACCCCCGGCCTGGCCTAAGGCCTTGCCGGTGGGCGACGCCAGGCCGCGGCCAACGCTCCGAGTCCGGCAAGAAACAGCGCCAGGACGCCGGGCTGGGGGACCGCATTGACCACCATCAGGTTGTCGAAACCGACTGTTGCGTCGGGCGGACCGAGGTGGAGGACGGCAAAATTGAAGCTGGGAGAGCGGTTGGCGGTGCTGGGCGGTTGGTCGAGCTTGCCCGACCCAATCAAGTAAAAGAAGCCTCCGTCGATCAGATCCTCCGGCGGCCGGGTGAAATCCGGCCTGTGACCGTATTCCGGCAGTGCCACGGCGCTTGCCAGGTCGTCGCCGACCAAGAGGTCGAAACGGCTGCTGCCGCCGACGTCGCTGGTGTAGTCGGCGATCGACAGCGCGACGAAGACGATCGGCCGCTCGAACTGCATCACGAGATAGGGCTTCGCCGTCCCCGCAACGGAATCGGCGGTCAGGAAGTAGTGGTCGGCTATATAGTTGCGCGGGTCGCCGGCCACCCCCGCCGCATTGCCGTAGGTGCCGCGCGGGTGGACGAGCCCGACGGCTGTGGCGCCGGGATCGATCTGGCCGATCCGGCTGCGCCAGTCGATCTGCTGCAAGCTGTCGCCAAAACCGAAGCGCACGCGGTTGTCACCGAGTTTCACCCAGTCCGTGAGCACCTGAGCGTTGACGAAACCGCTTTCGAAGTCCTGACGAGCCGACGTGCCGCGGCGGGAGAGGGAAACGACATGGGTCAGGAGACCGAAGGAATCGAACAGGGCAGCCTGGTCCTCATCGATCATGGCGGGGCTCGGGTCGTAGCTGACATCGCCCCACGCGGCGTGTGCCGATGGAAGGAAAGCCGCCACAGCGACGACGAACAAGACACGGAACCCACGCAGCAACCGGCGCATCAGGACGACCTCCAGGACAGAAGAACAAGCAGAGCAAGCGGGGGGAACGCAGCCTTGCTGGTGACGCTGAAATCCGACAGAGGCGTGCAGTCTATGAACCGCGCCCGCTGTCGTCAAGCTCGGAGCAGGCCATCGGCATGAGACGCAGCGGCGTGTTTCCCGATCCGCTGACGGCGCAGACCGCTGTTTGTGGCGGTCAGAACGGGCCGCGGCGACGGCAATGCGTCCTTCCCCGGCACATGGCGGCTCTTGGAACAACGACGCCAGGAACGCCCGCCCCGCGAACCGCAACGTCAACACGCCCGACAACGCCAAGCGGGGAACGAGCAGGGTCATGCCGAGGCTTGGTCGACCTGCTGTGTAACGACTCCCCATCGCCAGACGACGAAGCGCCATCTCCCCGCTCGGAGACCCGCATGGCCCGGTCCGCCGCCTTGCCGCTGCTGCTGCTCGCCGCCCTCCCTCCCACGGCTGCCGCGCACGCCGCTCCGTCGGCTGCCTGCGAGCGCAGCGGACTGCAGGGCGTCGCGTACTGTATGAAGACCGCCTCACTTCGTCCGTGCAGCGCTGAGAGAAGCGCGGCGCGCTGCTGCAGCACGATCGCGTCGTCCGCTTCTGGTCACCGCCGCTGCCACTGCGGCATGGTCAGACGGCCCAGTCGCTGCGGCAGACATTGGCGCGAGTCGAGATGCGGGCCATCGGCAAGCGGGAGTTGGGGGCGGGTCGGGTCATACCAGTGACGAACGTGCCGGCGCGTCTGCGCGCGAGGCGGTCGACGGCATGATGGTCGGCCAAGCGGAACGCTGCGCGGTTCTGCGCAGCCAGCGTGCGGAGCAGGACCTGGAACGTTCATCGGCGCCAATCCGGCAAGTGACGCGCAGGCCAGGATCACACCCAATGGCGAAGCGGCAAGACCAGATCTTGCCGCGCCTCCGGCGGTGGCTGCAGCGGCCGGATCGAATCCGCTTCCGGATTCATTTCCAAGTGCCCCGTTCCGTCAGCAGGACCTTGCGATCGGTGCGGACTTCCAGCGTGCCTTGCTCGCCGTCCCCCTCTTCCCAGACGAAGTAGTGGGTCTTGCCATTGCGGAAGCGGTAGCCGAGAAAGCGACAGGGCGTCACGCGGTCGCGACAGGTGGTATGCATCGTTTCGCCGCGCAACTCGAGCGTCGCGCCGGTTTTCCTGTCGATGCCCCTGTAACCGACCCGCTCACAGGTCACCTCGCCCTCCGGACAACGAACGGTGATCTCGACCAGGTAGTTGTCAGTCTCCAGGATGTGCTTGCGAAAGGCATCCTCGGCCTGCACGACCGTGCCGACGAGAAACAACGCGACGATGCGGGACAGGGCTTTCATCGAAGTCATCCTTTCGCTGCGATGCGGGCGAGGTGTTCGGGCTCCGTCGGCGCCCTTTCCCCGCATCACGACTGCCGTCAGGGCCTGCCAGAGCGGGGAACGGCTGCGCAAGTCGCGTTGCGCGATCGCCAGACGTTCTTCTACCACCTTTCATCGCCGCACAGCCAGCCCCGGGCCGCGACGATCACGGGTGTCGGCGGCTCTGCGGCACCCCGGCAATCGGCGATTCGCCTTGCAATCCCGCAAACGGAGTGTAAACTATCCGGAAAAGGAGCCACCTGATGAACCTTGCCTATGCTTACCCCGCCAGCCGCTTCGAACCGGCGGCTCTTGTCGATCTCAATTCGCGCGCCGAGCGCGAGCGTCTGTCGAAGTCGGCGCTGCAGGGCTTCTTCAATCTGGCCACTGCCTGGCGGCTGCGCGACGAAGACGCGCGCGAGTTGCTCGGCGGCCTGTCGAGCAGCGCCTTCTACGAGTGGAAGAAGAACCCCGACCGGCTGCTCGAAGTCGATCGGATCACACGCATCTCCTACCTGATCGGCATCTACAAGGCCCTGCACATCCTCTACGGCGACAAGCTGGCCGACGAGTGGGTCAGCCTGCCGAACAGCAACCGGATTTTTGCTGGCCGCTCGCCGCTCGCTTTCATGCTTGGCGGCGGTCTGCTGGCGATGCAGACCGTTCGCAAACTGCTCGAAGCGCGGCGCGGCGGCATATGAGCCCGCCCGAGCCGCGCCTGTCGCGCCTGCGCCGGATCGATACGGTGCGGCTGATTCCGTCGCGCTTTGCCGAGCGTGAGGATTCGGTGCTAACCGCAATCGCCGAGAACCTCGACCACCTGCGCGACCTGTTCGAACTCGACAACGCCACCAACGAGAGGCTGATCGGCGAGCGTGGCGGCCTGCCGGGAATCGGCGTCGACGAACTGGTTTTCGGCGTGCCGAACTTCCGCATCGTCAATGCCGCCTTCACCTACCCTCGCCCGGAAGGCAGCCGCTTCAACGACGGCGAGCGCGGCGCCTGGTATTGCGCTTTCGAACTGGAAACGGCACTCTCCGAGATCATTTTCCACAAGACCGTCGAGTACCAGGAAATCGGCCGCTTCGACGACAGCGTCAACTATCAGGAAGTGCTCGCGGACTTCAGCAGCGAGTTCCACGACTTGCGCGACGCGCCGACCTTTTCCGCCTGCCTCGACCCCGGCAGCTATGTCGCTTCGCAGAGTCTCGCCGCACGCCTGCTCGACGCCGGCTCGCTGGGAATCATCTACCCCAGCGTGCGCCGCGCCGGCGGTACCAACCTCGCCTGCTTCCGGCCGGCGCTGGTCGGCAATCCCCGCCGCGCCGCGTCGTTTCGCCTGACCTGGGCGGGCAGCCGGCAACCCCAGGTGGAGAGACTGGACCGCCAGGAAACAGGAGGCACGTGAAACGATCGACCCGACATGTCAGCACGCCCACGGCCATGACGACCGCTGCCAACCACACAACCAACGCGCTGCTCGACAGACACCCGGAAGCGCGGACCTTCAGCGTCAGCGTCGAGGACCTGCTGGACGTGGTGGCAAGCGGCCGGCCTCGCCCGGATATTGCTCGCTGCCGACGCGGACGCGGACGCCTTCGCCCTGCATTTCGACCTCGATGCTGCGGACTTTGTCTTTCCTCCGGTCATCGGCAAACGCCGCGTCAGCACCCACTGGCGCACCGAGATACGGTACATCTCGACGTTCGAGGCGAGGACAGGATCGCGAACCATTTACTTACGACGTAAGCCAAGCTACGATGAAACCCGTTCGTCTGGTTTGGGAACCAACATGTCGACGCTCCTAGTCTCCTCAAAAGGCCAGATCGTGTTGCCCGCCGCATTGCGGCGCCGGCTCGGTATGGGTCCAGGCGCCAGGATCGAGGTGCTCGAAGAAGCGGACGGACTGAAGTTGCGCGTCGTCCGTTCGGTCGCGACAGCCGACGTGACTGGCATGGCGGGTATGGTCAAGGCGCCAGCACGCGGTGTCCCACGTCGTCTGGAGGATTTCGACCCTGCCTCGCTGCTGACCCGTTCGCGGCGTGGCAAGCCATGAGGGCCCTGGATACGAACGTCCTGGCGCGCTTCTTCGTCGACGATACCGACGATGCGCAGGCCGCAGAACAGCGGCCCGCGGCCGTCGCAGCGCTCAGCGAACGATCGTTCGTCTCGGTGACTGTGCTGCTGGAATTTGAATGGGTCCTCCGTGGGTTCTATGAACTGCCAAAGAGAGACATTTCTCGCGTGTTGCGGGCGCTGGCAAGCATCGAGCACATGACGCTGGAAGATCGCGACGCGGTCCTGGTGGCGGTCGATGCGTTCGACAAGGGTCTCGATTTTGCTGATGCGCTGCACCTGGCGCGCAGTTCGCGTGCTTCTCGATTTGCGACATTCGATCAGCGACTGGCGAAGCGGGCAAGGGGTCTCGCGCTGGCGCCGCCAGTGGAGTTGCTGGTCTGATCAGTGGCACCACCGGCCGGCCGAAGGCGGCCGACGGGGCTGGGATGCGGCGGGTGAGTTCTCCCGCGCCTGGCTGACGGTGCCCCCGTAGGGGCCGGCGCGGGGGTGTAAAGTCTTCCGACAGGCCGGCCTCAGCCGGCGCGGGCGCGGCGCCCGCGCGCGAGGCCAAGGCCCAGCAGGCCGACGCTCAGCAGCACGAGCGTAGCGGGTTCCGGCACCGGCGTGCCCGTGGCAAAGCTCGCCTTGAAGAACGAGTCGAACCGCGGGAAGCGGTTGGCGCCATCCCACGCCGAGCTGGTCAGGCTGGCGAACGAGTCTGCGTTGGAAAACACGGATTGTCCCCCTGCCAGCGGGTTGGTTCCGTCGACGGGCATCTCGAACAGCCTCGGATCTGTCTGGGCCGGGTTGATCTCCAGGATGCTGAGGAACGCGACATATTGCTGGCTGGCGACCAGCGCCTGGGCGGTGGCGAACGCGAACTCGGCCAGGTTATTGTCGTTCGGCTTCGTCCGTACGTCGCTGGTGTACCGGATGGTGCCGGCCTTGCTGCCGTCCCACGTGGCCAGATAGCCCTTCAGATCAAGCGGTCCGGTGTTCGTAAAGGGACCGATGCGGTCCAGGAAAAGCGAGAAGCCGGTCAGGCTGGTCTGGGTCGTGTCGGGCGTGAAGGTCTGGCCCAACGTTAGGGTCGAACCCTGGCCAAAGTACTGCAGCCCGCCGGAGCGCACGCCGGTGGTGTCGATATTGGCGGCCTGCGCGGCACCCGCCAGCAGGGTGGCGGCAAGGCCGAGTGCGAGGTGGCGCATCGGGCGTGGACTCCTGGTCGTGTCGTTCATGGCGCCCGCTTCGTGGCGCCCGGTTCGTGGCGCCAGGCATCGTTGCTGAGGGCCGGCGGCTCGCTGTAGGTGATCAGAGCCGCCGCAGCCGGCTGGGCCAGGGCAAGCCCCGCCAGAATCGCGCATCTTCTTCATTCCCAACATGGTCTTCTCCTGCGTGAGGTTAACGATTGGTTCCCGCAGAACAAAAAGCAAAGAACACGCCACACAGTGAAAACCGTTGGCTGGCAAGGCAAGGCAGCAAGTGTAAAATTTCCCGACACCCTGGCGCCATCGGCAGGCGTCTGTCCTCCGTCGCCTGACCACACGTCAAGTGGAGCGCGTGGCGCCGCGAGTTCGTTGTCATCGACGGAGCCTTCGGGCGCGGCTCGGACGGGTCGGCGCGATACGGCCTGCGGCTCTTCGCCCAACTCAACCTGCAACTGCTGATCGTCGCGCCGCTGCAGAAGATCCACATCATCGAAGCTTTCGTCTCCAGTGTTGGCTGCGTGCATGACGACGAAGGCCGGACCTCGACTCTGCGCAACCTGACGATCGAGGAGTACCGCACAGAGAAGGCGAGGCCGGCCGGGTGAGCTGGACGCGGCCGGTAGACCTTCGCAGGCAGGTGCAGAAGCTGTGCGAGCGCGGCGACCTGCTGGCCAGTGTCGTCACCGGCGCGCCGCTTCCTCCGCGACGGCAGACGCTGCGCGAGTCGGTCTCGCAGAGGACATGACCGACCACTTCGCCGAGGTGCGCACCCGGGTCGGCGAACCACTCACCCGCCGTGGCGTGCCCGCGCCGCAGGACGCCGACACTAGGGCGAACCGGGAGCACGCTGGCGGGCGACGCGGTCTTGCAGCAGCAGCCCGCCGAGCACGACGAGGCCGGCCAGCATCACCAGCAGCGAGACGTGCACCGCCGCCTTGCTCGCGGCATAGCTGACGCTCGACCATGCCAACCAGGCGCAGGCGGCGCAGAACACCAGCGGCGTCAGCGGGTAGAGCGGCACGCGGAACGGGCGCGCAATGCCGGGGTAGCGCCGGCGCAACCGGAAAACGGCCAGCCCGACCATGAACAGGAAGGTCCAGAAGACCGGCGCCGTGAACTCCACCATCGCCTCGAAGCCATCGGCCTGGAAGGCGCCGAAGACGACCAGCGCGAGGCTGATGGCCATCTGCACGACATGGCCGTTCACCGGCGCGCCCCGTCCGGCCTGCCAGCGGCCGAGTTGGCGCAGCAGTACCCAGTCGCGGCCGAGCGCGTAGTTGCTGCGGGCGCCGACGATCATCGTCGAATGGATGCTGGTCAGCGCGGCGAGCGCGACGAGCACGCCGAGCAGGCGCTCGCCCCTGACGCCGAAATGCAGGCCAAGCACCTCGGCGCCGGCGGCCTTGCTGGTGGCAAGTCCAGCAAGGCCGAGGCCGTGCAGCAACGCGAGATTGGCGAGCAGGTAGAGGGCGGTGATGAGGCTCAGGCTGAGCATCAGGACGCGGGCGACGGCGCGCGGACCGCCACGTACCTCGGCAGAGAGGTAGGCGGCCTCGTTCCAGCCGCCGAAGGTGAGCAGCACGAAGACCATCGCCAGCCCGAGCATGCCGGCCGACGGTGTGCTGGCGAACCAGGTCGGCGCCGGATGCGACGTCAGACCAGCGGCTGGCGCGGCGAAGCCGGCAACGACGACGGCCACCAGCCCGCCGACGAGCAGCAGCACCATCGCCGTCTGCAGGCGGGCGGCCACGGTCAGCCCGAGGATGTTGGTGGTGGTGAGCACGATGATGATGGCGACCGCCCAGAGCGCCGAAGAATGCGCGCCGAGGTCGACGACGCGCGTCATGTAGTCACCGAAGACGTAGGCAAGCAGGGCGATCGAGCCGGTGTTGATCACCATCGCCTTCGACCATGCGTAGAGGAAGGCGAGGCGCTTGCCCCAGGCGCGGCTGAGGAAGTGGTACTCGCCGCCGGCATGCGGGTGTGCCGCGCACAGTTCGGCATAGCACAGTGCGCCGGCGAGCGAAACGAGCGCGCCGGCCAGCCAGGCGGCGATCAGCCAGCCGTGGTCCTGCGTCATGCCGGCGACCATGGCCGGTGTCTTGAAGATGCCGGCACCGACGACGATGCCGACGACGATGGCGACCGCACCGGTCGTGTGCAGCAGGCGGCGGGGCTCGTCGACGCGGGTGTGCACGGGGAAGCTTCAGCGGCGCTCGCCGCGCACCCTGCCGGTGGCCTGCGGGTGCTTCTGCTGGCCGACGAGGCGCCGGCCGTCGGCGATAGCGGTGGCGGTGACGGTTGCCGTCGTGCCGTCCGGCCGGGCGTCGTCGAAATGCAGGGTGGCACCCTGCAGCCGGCCCTCGACGGCAACGGTCCGCTCGCCGAGCGTGAGGGTGCCGGAGACCTGCTGGTAGGCCTGCTGCAATTGCAGGCGCGTCGGCGCGGCCTCGCCCGGCAAGCGCAACGACCATTCGCCCGCCACCTGCGCCGGCACGATCCAGAAGAAGCCCTCTGCGTTCTCCGTCGCGATCTTCGTGTCGGGTTGCCAGTCGCCCATGTCGAACCCGTGCGAAACGATGCGCGTACCCGGCTTCACCTGCAGCAGCAGCGGCCGCAGCTTGCGGTTGAGGACAGGCGTCAGGAACATCGTCACCACCGTCGCCGCGGAAAAATCCTCGACGAGAATGTCGCCGACAACGATCTTCACCCGCCCCTCGAGGCCGGCGCGTCTGACGTTGCGCCGCGCCAGGGCGGCGATTTCCGGCGCGTACTCGATGCCGACCGCACGGGCGCCGAACGCACGTGCCGCGGCGATCGGAATCCGTCCCTCGCCGGCGCCGAGGTCATAGACGATGTCCGCCGGCGTCACCTTTGCCGTCTGCAGCATCAGCGTCACCATGGCATCCGGGGTCGGCGCCCAGAAGACATCCTTGCCGTCGTGCCCGTGTTCGAGGCGGAACTGCTCGTCGCCGTAGTTCCTGGCGGAATGGACGGGGTGCGCCAGCCCAAGGACCAGGGCGCAGGTGACAAGAACGCGGAGGAACTGTGGTGGCATGGTCGGCAGGCGGGTCGGATACGGCAGGGGGCGCAGGATTCGCTGGAGTATAGCCGCAGGCGCCGCTGGTCCGCCTGTGTATGGATCAATGAACGCCCCATGGACCATCGGGCGCTCGCGCCTGAACTGGCCGCTTCTGCGAAGGATTCCGATTGGTACCTGAACAAGGTACGGTCGTGGCGAATTCAGGTTCGTTTGGCGTGCTGCGTGAATCCTCAATCATCCTCCGGAGTGGCCCAGGCACTGTTCAGCAAGACGCTGGGCGGGTGCTGGCGCTCCTCTTCGGGCAGCCGGGAAAGCCTTCCATGCACGCGAAATCGTCAAGTGGGTGGGTACCGGCGGCAGCCAGGTCGGCAAGGAGCCGGAACGGCTGACTGCCGCTGGCCTGATCCTGCGCGAGCAGCGCGGCAACCTGGTGTTCTACCGTGCGAATCCGGACGCAGCCGTCCATCACGAGCTGGTCGGCCTTGTTGCCAAGTCGTTCGCTATGGCTGAGTAACTGCGCGGTTTCATCGTGCCATTGGCCGATCGTATCCAGTACGCGGCCGTCCATGGCTCGGTGGCGCGAGGAGAGCACCGCGCCGACAGCGACGTCGACCTGCTGCTCGTCGGCGACGTGCGCCTGTCCGAACTGGCGATTCCGCTGCACGGTGCAGAAGCCGCGCTCGGCATGAAAGTGTCGCCGACCGTGATGACGCTTGCGGAGTTCCGCAGGCATCACGAAAGGCCAGAGCAACTGCTACCCGGCGACTCTGGCAGGCGCGGTGCGCAACGGTCGCCCGGCCGCCGACGCTTTGCCCGGAAAACGCTACAATCCGTCGCCATGAATCGTTTGCGCCTCGCCTTGCCGCTTTGCCTCACCCTTGCCACGCTGACGGCGGGCGCCGGCGAGGAGTGGGTCATGCCGCCAAAGGCCAGCCATCCCGCCCCGGCGCCGGCCGCAGGCGTCGGCGGCGAGGACTGGGCGCCGGAGCTCGGCCGCGAGCTCGCCATCCTCCGAGCCCAACCGGACAACGTCGAGGCGCGCAAGGCTGCCTGGGTGGCCGCCATGCGCCTCGGCCTCTTCACGCAGGCCGCCGAGCTCGATGCGCCGCTTTCCGAAGCCGATCGGCGGGCAATGGAGGGCGACATCATCGCCCTCGACATCCGCTACGGCATCGTCGACCGCAACACCCTGCGCGGACCGGAACGCTTTGTGCGCCTCGACATCGCGCTGACCGCAACCGACGCGCTCGCCGCCGAGTTCTTCGCCGGCAAGCTGCCGGACGCTGAAGAACGGCGCCGCCTGACCGACCGCCTCAGCGCGCTCGCCGCCCGCCGCCGCGCCGCCGATGCCGTCACGCTCCACGAAACCCTGCTCGCCCGCGACATTCCGGTTCCCCTGTGGGCGGAACGCGACGTCGCCGGCAGCTACCTCGAACTGCGCCGCCCGCAGGAGGCGCTGATCCTCTACCAGCGGGTGGTCGCCGACAATGCGGACGATTTCGACGGCAACCTCGGGCTCTTCTACGCCTTGGTCGAGACCGAGCAGCTGGACGCCGCCACCGGACACATCGACCGCTACGCCGCCCGCCTGCCGGAGCGCCGCCATCTCGACGGCCGCTACAACGGCGAGCGCCTGAGCGCCGACATCGCGGCCGACCGCGTGCGCATCTTCGCCGACCGCCTCGGTGAAGCGCAGACGCGCATCGATGCCCGCCATGCGGCGATTCCACACAACAGCGAAGCCCGACAATCGTCGGCCAGCCTCGCGCTGGCCCGCGGCTGGCCGCACCAGGGTGACGAGATGCTGCGCCGTACCATCGGTACCGATCCGCTCAATCCGGCGCTGCACGCCGACCTTGCCGAGAACCTGCTCACCCTGCAGGACTGGCCCGCCGCCCGTGCCGCGCTCGACCGTGCCAGCGACCTCGACGCCGACAACGGCGCCGTGCGCCGCGCCCGCCGCAGCCACGAGTTGTACGACAGTCACGAGCTCCATGTCGAAGCCGGCTACGGCGAGGGGCAGGACGTCAACTACTTCGGCAGCCGCGACTGGTCGATCGACAGCTTCCTCTACAGCCGGCCGATCAACGACACGTGGCGGGTCTTTGCCCACAATTTCTCGGCCAGCGCCGATTTCAACGGCGACAACCAGACCTGGATCCGCAGTGGAGCCGGCGCCGAATGGCGCCATCTCGGCTGGCGGGTGACCGGCGAGGTCAACGGCGGCAGCGGGGTCAGGGCCGGCTTCACCGGCACCGTGCGCTGGAAGCCCGACGACCAGTGGACCTTCTACGGCGCCGGCGAGAGCGTGACCAACCAGATCCCTCTGCGCGCCGTCGCCGACGGCATCCACGCCAGCCGCGTCAGCCTCGGCGTCGACTGGCGCCAGCACGAGTCGCGCAAGCTCGGGTTCGCGGCGTACTACAGCGATTTTTCCGACGGCAACCTGCGCAGCGGCGTCAACGCCTTGTGGTTCGAGCGCTGGCTGAGCGGCCCGAAGTGGATGTTCGAGACGACGCTCGGCGCCGACGCCTCACGCAACTCGCTCAATGCCAGCGTCAATTACTTCAACCCGAAAAGCGACCGTTCGCTGTGGTTCACGGCAGCCATCGAGCACCTCACCTGGCGCAGCTACGACCATTCCTTGCGCCAGCGTCTCGCGCTGACCGGCGGCACCTACTGGCAGGAATTCTACGGTTCCGGGGCGATCGAGGCCATCGAATACGGCCACCGCTGGGAAGTCGACCGCGACCTCTCGCTGCGCTACGGCATCGGCCGCCTGCTGCGCCCCTACGACGGCGCGCGCGAAGGCCGCACTTTCGCCAATCTGGTGCTGCTATGGCGTTTCTGATCCGCACCCTCCTCGGCGTCCTGCTGGCGCTCGCCGCCGCGCTGGCGCCGGCCGCCGACGCCCGCTTCATGGCGCTGAGCTACCACGAGGTCCTCGCCGACAACGAGCCGCTGACCCCGACCGCCGTCCGCGCCAGCGATCTGGCCCGGCAGTTCGCCTGGATGCGGGCCAACGACTTCCATCCGGTCAGCGTCGACCAGATCCTCGCCGCCCGCGCCGGCGGCCCGCCGTTGCCGCCCAATGCCATCCTGCTGACCTTCGACGACGGGTTCAAGGATGCCTACACGCGCGTCTTTCCGCTGCTCAAGCTGTTCAACTACCCGGCGGTCATCGCCTTGGTCGGCCAGTGGATGGACGTCCCCGAAGGCCAGATGGTCGACTACGACGGGAAGCCGGTAGCGCGCAGCAAGTTCCTGAGCTGGGAGCCGGTTCGTGAAATGCAGGCCTCCGGGCTGGTCGAGGTCGCCTCGCATTCCTACGGCCTGCATCGCGGCATTCTCGCCAACCCGCAGGGCAACACGCAGCCGGCGACGACCACCCGTCTGTACGCCAACGGCCGTTACGAGGACGATGCCGCTTACCTCGCCCGCCTGCGCCATGATCTTCGCGACAGCATCAGCCAGCACACCGGCAAGGCGCCGCGGATCATCGTCTGGCCCTACGGTCGCAGCAACCAGGCCGCCCAGGAAGTCGCCAGCGAGCTCGGCATGCCGATCGGCCTGACGCTGGTCGACGGCTTCAACGATGCCGGCACGCCGAAGTCCGTCTGGAAACGCCAGTTGATCGAGAACAGCCCTTCGCTGCAGGCCTTCGCCGAAATGCTGCGCGTCACTTGGGATGCCAACCCGGCACGCAGCGTCGAGGTCGACCCCGCCACCTGGCCACCCGGCGAGGACGGCCTCTCGCCGACCCTCGACCGCCTGCTGAGCTTGAGCCCGAACATCGCCTTCGTCAAACCGACCAGCGAACGCGACGGGCGGGAAATGGCGCTGTTCCCGACCGGATTGCGTCCGGTCGCCGACGACCAGCTCAACCACATCGCCTGGCAGACCGAGCGCCGCGCCGGCGTACCGGTCTTCATCGACCTGCCGGCCGCCTGGCTCGCTGAACCGGAACTGGTCGCCGACCTCGCCCGCCAGGTCAATTTCGCCGGCCTGCGGGTGCGCGCCGCGCCCGACAGCGCCGCCGCCCAGCGCCTCCGCGACGCGGCCGGACGCTGGGTCTGGCCGCTGCAGATCGCCTGGGCGCCGGAGCAACAGCCATCTGCCGCGCAATGGGCCGCCCTGCGCCCCGGCGACCTGATGGTGCTGCCTGCCGGCGAGGAACACATCGCCGCCGTTCCCAAGGAAATGGCCCGGCATGTCCTCTTCGAGTTCGACCCCTCGCTGCCGCCGGAAACCATCGCCCGCCAGATGAGGCGCCGCGAAGCCGACGGCTTCCGCCAGTTTGGCGTCGGCGGCTTGCCGGAGAGCCTGATGGCGCCGATCTTCCCTTCCCTCTCGCTGCGCTGGCAGCCGCAACTGCCATGACCCCGCTGCCGGTCCTGCTCGGCGATTTCTGGAGCGCCATCCTCGCCTACGTCTCTTTCTACCCGGTGCTGATGTCGGTCGTCTGGATGATCGGCGGCATTGCGTTCTACCTGCGTTTCGAGCGTCGCCCGCACCGCGTCGTCGATCAGCCACCGCCGCGCGACGACTACCCGCTGATCGCCGTCCTCGTCCCCTGCTACAACGAGGAGGCAAATGTCGAGGAGACCGTCGAAGCCCTGATGGAGCTGCGCTACCCGAACTACGAAGTCATCGCCATCAACGACGGCAGCACGGACCGCACCGGCGAACTGCTCAACGCGCTGGCGGCACGCTTCGCCAAATTGCGCGTCATCCATCAGGTCGCCAACCAGGGCAAGGCGGTCGGCCTCAACACCGCCGCGTTGCTGACGGCCGCCGAAATCCTCGTCGGCATCGACGGCGATGCTCGCCTCGATCCCTGCGCCCTGAACTGGCTGGTTCGTCATTTCGACGAGCCCGACGTCGCCGCCGTCACCGGCAACCCGCGTGTACGCAACCGGTCGACCCTGCTCGGCCGCCTCCAGGTCGGTGAATTCTCGTCGATCGTCGGTCTGATCAAGCGCGCCCAGCGCTCGGTCGGCCTGATCTTCACCGTTGCCGGGGTGATCGCCGCCTTCCGCCGCAGCGCGCTGCACGAGGTCGGCTACTGGAGCCCGGAAAAGCTGACCGAGGATGTCGACATTTCCTGGAAACTGCAACTGGCCGGGTGGGAGGTTCGCTTCGAGCCGCGCGCCCTCTGCTGGATCCTCATGCCGGAAACCCTGCGCGGGCTGTGGAAGCAGCGTCTGCGCTGGTCGATGGGCGGCACCCAGGTGCTGCTCGACTACACGCCGCAATTGCTGTCACCGAAGAACGCCGCAATGTGGCCACTCTGCGTCGAATACGGAATGAGCATCACCTGGGCCTACCTGTTCGCACTGCTCGCCACCTACCGTGTCATCGACCTGCTGGTCTACCGGATCGACCTGCAAAGCGCGCCGATCCTGCTGCTGGGGTGGGCCGGACTGTTGATCGCAACGACCTGCCTGCTGCAGATCATGCTGAGCCTGGTCCTCGACCGGCCTTACGACCGGGGGCTGCTGAAGAACTACTTCTGGATGATCTGGTATCCGATCATCTACTGGGCCATCACGGCCGCCACCTCGGTGGTGGCCGTGCCGAAGATCCTTTTTCGTGACAGCGAGAAACGCGCCCGATGGACGAGTCCCGACCGCGGCATCAAGCCCGACGCCTCCCGCTGATCATCGAGCGGCCCGACCTCGCGCACCCGCTGCGGCGGATGTCGGCCGTCGTCATCACTGCGCTCGCCTGGCTTCTCTGGCTGGCCATGTGGGTCCCTTTTCTTTTCGCCCTCGGCCGGCATTTCGGCTACGACCTTCCGGAAATCCTCTTCCCGAGTCAGATCAGCCTCGCCACGTTTCTCTCACTGGTGCAGGTGATGCCCTACGTCGTCGGCGTCGCCGTTCTCGTGTTTCTCGTCGGCGCGCTGCGCGAAAGGCTGAAGGCGCGCATCGGCACGGCCGACGACCGCTGGCGGCCGGTCGGCATCGACCGCCTCGCAACCGGCGCCGCCCTCGACCCGGAAAAGCTTGCGGCATGGCAAAAGGCGCAGATTCTCTACGTCGAACACGGCCCTCGCGGCCGCGTCACCAACGCCGAAGAATGAGAGGTCGAACGGTACCGCCGAGAGTGCATGAGCCCGCAGCAGTTCGTTCGGCGCCATCCCGCGCAGCGAGGACAACCTGCCGGAGCGCCATCCGGGCGCCGGCAAACCCATGTGCGCGCATCCCGGGACAGGCCTGTCTCGCGGTACGGCCACGCGCGCGGTCAACCCGCGACAACGCCCGAAAATGACCGCATCCCTGGGTGCGGCGTCCGGAACAGCCGGATTCCTCTCCTGTCCCTGCCTCAGCGCGCGGGAAGCGCTGCCCACGAAGCGTCGGGGTCGAAGCGTGTCATCGCGCCAGCAATGGCAGCGGTATCGGGACCCAGGTACTTCTGGTAAACGACGCCGTCCTGGTTGACGATGAAGGTCATCAAGCCCGTCTCGTTGTAGCGGGCCGGCCAGCCGACCAGCGCGAAACCCTTGGTCATGCGCCCGTCTTTCACATAGCTGCGCGCACCGCCCGGCGCCGCCTTGCCCTGTGCCTTGAGAATCCTGAACCGGTAGCCGTGGTAGCCGTCCTTCAGGTCACTTGTCTCGAGCAGCGGACCCACCGGGCTTTCCGGCTCGCCGTCGGCCGTCGGCCAGTAGAGGCCGTCCTGCTTGCCCGGGGAACTCAAGATTCTTTGGGCAAACTCGCGGATGCCGTCACCGTTGCGGTCTTTCTCGGCATATTCCTCCTGCGCCTCCACGTAGGCGCGCATGGTTTCTATCGCCGCCAGTTCATTGCGGCCGATGCGGCGAAGGCGCACTTCCGCCTTGCCGGCTTGGGTGTCGAAAACCCAGCCCTGACTTGTGTGTACCAAGGGAATCGGCAGGGTCCAGCCGGTGCTGAGTTCGAGGCGAGCCACCTTGTCGCCATCCTCGAGGATGCGATGACCCTGCGCCCAGGCGGCGAGAAAGGCCAGACGATCGTCAAGGGAGACGCTGTCGAGCGGCACCAGTTTTTCCGACTGGATCCCGAGAATGGACCGCACCTCGGCCCCGTCGTTGCGCGCCACGCCATCCACCAGCGCAGTCACCGCCAGTTCCGGCGAGGCAAACGTCCTTTGCACACCGGCGGCCGCTACCTGCCCCGACAGCGCCAGCGCACACAGCAGTGCGGGGATCCCCTGCAACCAGCGATTCTTCATCATGCGATCTCCCATCATCGGGCCCGTCTCGGTCAATTGCGCAGCCGCTGGGCGGCGGCGCCGCCACCGCCCGCCGGGCGGGCGATGTTGCCTTGCCGGTTGCCGGCGGCCTGACGCTGGGCGCCCTGGCGCTGAGCAGCCTCGCTGGCGTTGCCACGGTCGATCTGCTGTCGCGTCTGGCGACCGTCGTTCGCGCCGCGCAAGGCGTTGTCGCGATTGGTTCGCGCGGCGCTGTCGGTGCGACTCGGCACCTGACCGCGATCGATGTTGGCGGCACGGTTCTGGACCTGAGCGCGATCGATGTTGGCAGCGCGGTCACGGGCTTGGCTACGATCGACGGTCGCTGCCCGATCCCGCACCTGGCTACGGTCGATGTTGCTCGCGCGATCCTGGGCCTGGGAGCGATCCATGTTGGCGGCCCGGTCTTGAAGCTGGCTGCGATCGATGTTTCCCGTGCGGTCCTGAACCTGGCTCCGGTCGATGTTGGTGGCACGGTCCTGAACCTGGCTCCGGTCAATGTTGGTGGCACGGTTCTGGACCTGGTTGCGGTCGATGCCGGCTGACCGGTCCTGCAACTGCCCGCGATCGATGCCGGCCGCCCGATCGCGCGCGCCCGCGCCGGACCCGGCCGGCCGTTGCGGAATCTGGCTGCGGTCGATCTCACGCAGCGCATTGCGATCCAGGTTCTCGGCGCCGATAAGATCGCTCAGTGCCGCGCGCGCCTGCGCACGCTGATCCTCACGCCCGCGATAGTCCTGAAGTCCGCGGCGTTCGCCCATTCTGGTCTGCTGCAGCCGATCGCGTGTCGCGGCGTTCCCGT
>DDUX01000008.1:0-1998 GCA_002345025.1 Candidatus Accumulibacter iunctus
ACACCGCGGCGGCCGCCGCGGTGTTGCCGCCCCCGGGGACGAGCGTGGCGGACGGGCGGGATCAGCCGGCGGCCGGCGTTTGTCGTTGGGCATCTGAGAGGTCCAGGGTGGGATTGATCTGTTCGAGCGCCGGCAATTCGGCAAGGCTGCGCAAACCGAGGTCGTCGAGAAACTTCCTCGTCGTCGCCAGCAGTGCCGGCCGCCCGGGGGTATCGCGATGGCCGACGACATCGACCCAGCCGCGTTCCTCGAGCACCCGGATCACCTGCGTGGCGACGGTGACGCCGCGGATGTCCTCGATGTCGCCGCGCGTCACCGGCTGCCGGTAGGCGATGATCGCCAGCGTCTCGAGCACCGCGCGCGAGTAGCGCGGCGGCTTCTCCGGGTGCAGCCGTTCGAGATAGGGCATGAACTCGGCGCGCGTCCGGAAGCGCCAGCCGCTGGCCACCGGCAGCAGCTCGAGCGGGCGGCCCTGCCACTCGCGGCGCAGTTCCTCGAGCAGCAGGCGCAGGACGTCGGTCGCCACTTCATCGGCGAAGACCTTGCGCAGCTCGGGCAGCGAGAGCGGCTCCCTGGCACTCAGCAGAACCGCCTCGAGCACCTGCTTGAGTTCTTCGGGACTGGCCGGCAGCGCTGCGCTGGCGGGGTTATCGGGAGCTGCCGTGGGCATCGACCAACCTCAGGTAGATCGGAGCAAAAGCTTCCGCCTGCGTCATTTCGAGCAGGTGTTCGCGCGCCAGCTCGAGCAGGGCCAGGAAATGAACGACCAGCACCGGCGCGCCAAGACTCGCGTCGAAGAGGTCGACGAAGTCGACGAATCCACCGGCGGCCCGCAGGCGACGCAGGATGACGCCCATGTGCTCGCGCACCGAGAGTTCCTCGCGCTGCACGAGATGGTGCGTGTGCAGACGCGCCTGTCGCAGGATGCCACGCCAGGCGTCCTGCAGATCGGCCACGCTGACCTCCGGCAAGCGCCGCAGCAGGGCCTTCTCGACCCACACCTCGACCCACTCGAAATCGCGCTCGGCCTGCGGCAGCTCGTTGATGCCCTGCGCCGCACGCTTCATCTGCTCGTACTCGACGAGGCGCCGCACCAGTTCGGCACGCGGATCCTCGACCTCGTCGCCGGCCGGTGCCTTCGGCCGCGGCAGGAGCATGCGCGACTTGATCTCGATCAGCATCGCCGCCATCACCAGATAGTCGGCGGCAAGCTCGAGATTGCGCGCCCGCATCGCCTCGACGTAGACCAGATACTGGTCGGTCAGCGGCGCCATCGGAATGTCGAGCACGTTCACGTTGGCCCTGCGGATCAGGTACAGCAGCAGGTCGAGCGGCCCCTCGAAGGCGTCGAGCATGACCGCCATCGCATCGGGCGGGATGTAGAGGTCGTGCGGCAGCTCCGCCAGCGGCTCACCGTAGATTCTCGCCAGCGGACTGGCGATGCCCTCGGCTGCGGCGGCCGTGCCGTCGAGGACGACCGAGGCGTCCGTCATCGCCGGTGTCGACCCGATCGGCCCATCGCATGTGAAAGTCGCGTCTGCGACTCACGAATCGCTCTTCGCCCGTGCGTGGGAGAAGAGCCGGTGATGAGGGAAACGGTCATTACTTTCATCATCAGGGATGTCTCGACAGCCATGGCCATCAGCCGTAGTCCAGCCCCAGCGCCTGGCGCACGTCACGCATCGTTTCGCGGGCCAGATGACGCGCCCGGCCGTTGCCGTCGGCGATGATGTCGTTGATCAGTCGCGGGTTGTCGAGGTAGGGCTGCGCGCGCTCGCGCATCGGCGCCTGCTCGCGCAGGATGCCGTCGATCACCGGCTGCTTGCAGTCGAGGCAGCCGATGCCGGCGCTGCGACANNTCATCGCCGGTGTCGACCCGATCGCGCCATCGCATGTGAAAGTCGCGTCCGCGACTCACGAATCGCTCTTCGCCCGTGCGTGGGAGAAGGGCCGGGGATGAGGGAAACGGTCATGACTTTCATCATCAGGGATGTCTCG
>DDUX01000008.1:2154-5798 GCA_002345025.1 Candidatus Accumulibacter iunctus
GCAGCCGATGCCGGCGCTGCGACAGCCCTGCTGCACCCAGGCGCGACAGTCTTCGTCCGAATACACCTGATGCAGTTGCCAGACCGGGCAGTTCCCGGGTTCGCCGGGATCGCTGCGGCGGACACGTGCCGGATCGGTCGGCATGCGGCGCAGCTTGTGCGTCACCGACGCTGCGTCCTCACGCAGGGTGATCGTGTTGCCGTAGGACTTGGACATCTTCTGCCCATCGAGGCCGGGCATGCGTGCGGCCGCCGTCAGCAGCGCGCCCGGTTCGACGAGGATCATCTTGCCGGTACCCTCAAGGTAGCCGCAGAGACGCTCGCGATCCGCATGCGAGAGATCATGCACCTCGTCGAGCAGCCGCTGCGCGCGCTCGATCGCCGCCTGCTCGCCGCGCTCCTGATAGTGCGTGCGCAATTCCTCGTAAAGCCGCGCCCGCTTCGCGCCCAGCTTCTTCACCGCCTGCCTCGCCTTGTCCTCGAAACCCGGCTCACGGCCATAGAGATGGTTGAAGCGACGCGCGATCTCGCGCGAGAACTCGATGTGCGGCACCTGATCCTCGCCAACCGGCACCTTGTCGGCGCGGTAGATCAGGATGTCTGCCGCCTGCAGGAGGGGGTAGCCGAGGAAGCCATAGGTCGACAGATCCTTGTTCTCGAGCTTCTCCTGCTGATCCTTGTAGGTCGGCACCCGCTCCAGCCAGCCGAGCGGCGTCATCATCGACAGCAGCAGATGCAGTTCGGCGTGCTCCGGCACCTGCGACTGGATGAAGAGGACCGCCCGCCGCGGGTCGACGCCAGCCGCCAGCCAGTCGATGACCATGTCGCGGGTCGCGCCGACGATCCCCTGCGGGTCGTCGTACTGGGTCGTCAGCGCGTGCCAGTCGGCGACGAAGAAGAGGCAGGGGTAGTCGTGCTGCAGCCTGACCCAGTTCTTCAGGACGCCGTGGTAGTGACCGAGATGCAGGCTGCCAGTCGGGCGCATTCCGGAGAGGACTCGTTCTGCGTACATGTCTGTCTGCGCCTGCTCAGGAAGGGAGTTGAAAAAGGACTTCGACGAGCCCGCCGACGAGGCGCATCACCGGCGTCAGCAGCGAGCCCAGCACACCGGTAAACAGCAACAGCAGGAGAATCGGGAAACCGAAGCGCTCGATCTGCGCGAAGCGCCAGGCGGCCGTCGGCGGCAACAGGCTGATGGCGATGCGGCCACCGTCGAGCGGCGGCAGCGGAAACAGGTTGAGCACCATCAGCACCAGGTTGATCGTCATGCCGACCTCCGCCATGCGCGACATCGGCAGGCTGAAGAAGTTGAAGGGCAACAGCCAGGCGAGCTTGAGCAGCGCCGCCCAGAAGAGCAGCATGGCGAGGTTGGCCGCCGGCCCCGCCGCCGCCACCCACAGCATGTCGCGCTTCGGATGCCGCAGGCGCCCGAAGTTGACCGGTACCGGCTTCGCCCAGCCGAACAGGATGCCGCCGGTGGACAGCAGGAGGATGATCGCCGGTACCAGGATCGTTCCCACCGGATCGATGTGCTTGAGCGGATTGGCGGTGATGCGGCCCTCCTGCCACGCCGTCGGATCGCCGAAATGCAGGGCGGCATAACCGTGCGCCGCCTCGTGCAGCGTGATCGCCAGGATCACCGGCAAGGCGGCAATGGCGATCGTCTGGATCAGGGATTCCATGCGGCTCCTCTCAGTCGAGGCCGAACGGCGCCAGCGCACCGCGACCTGCACGAACCAGCAGCGGCAGCGCCGCGGTCAGATCGACGACGGTCGTCGGCTCGACACCGCAACGACCGGAGTCGAGGATCAGGTCGAGCTGCGTCTCCAGCCGGTCCTGGATCTCCCAGCCCTCGGTCAGCGGCCCCTCGTCGCCGGCGATGATCAGCGTCGAGGTCAGCAGCGGCTCGCCAAGTTCCTCGAGCAGCGCCAGGGTCACCGTGTGCGCCGGTACGCGCAGGCCGATCGTCTTGCGCTTCGGGTGCAGGACGCGCCGCGGCAGCTCGCGCGTCCCTTCGAGAATGAAGGTGTAGCTGCCCGGAGTAGTCGCCTTGAGCAGGCGGTAGCGGGCATTGTCCACGCGCGCGAACTGGCCGATCTGTGACAGGTCGCGGCACATCAGCGTCAGGTGGTGGCGCTCGTCCACGCCGCGCAGACTGCGGATGCGCTCGACTGCCGCCTTGTCGCCGAGATGGCAGCCGAGCGCATAGCTCGAATCGGTCGGCAGCGCGATGACGCCGCCGCGGCGAACGACCTCGGCCGCCATGTGCAGCAGGCGCGGCTGCGGGTTGTCCGGATGAATCGTGATGTACTGCGCCATCGCCGTATGCCGCCCGCTCAGAACAGCTGCCAGACGGGCCGCAGCCCCTCGGGCAGCGGTGGCAGCCGGCCGAGATCGACGTAGCTCTCGCCCGGGCCATGAAAATCGGAGCCGCGCGAGGCGGCAAACCCGAATTCCCGCGCCAGCCGAGAATAGATCTCGACGTGCTCCGGCGTGTGACTGCCCGACATGACCTCGATCGCCTGTCCGCCGAGATCCCGGAACTCGCCGAGGAAGCGCCGCATGTCGCCGCGCGACAGCTTGTAGCGCCCCGGATGCGCCACCGTCGCGACACCACCGGCGCCATGAATCCAGCCCAGCGAATCGGCGAGCGTCGCCCAGCGATGATCGACGTAGCCCGGCCGGCCCGGCACCAGATACGAGTCGAAGACGCTGCGCAGATCCTTGCAGACGCCGCGCTCGACCAGGTAGCGGCCGAAATGCGCTCGGCTGACGAGATTCGGGTTGGCGGCAAGGCGCATCGCACCGTCGAACGAGCCGTCGATGCCGACCTTCTCCAACTCGGTCGCCATCCGCCGCGCACGTTCGATGCGGCCGCTGCGGACCGTCTGCAGACCGGCGTTGAGTCCCGCGTCGGCAGCGGAGAAGGCGAAGCCGAGGACGTGGATCTGCAGCCCCGCCCACTCGATCGAGATCTCGACCCCGTTGACGAAGCCCAGGCCGACCTCGACCGCCGCTGCGCGGGCCGGCGACAGGCCGGCAATGTCGTCATGGTCGGTCAGCGCCAGCAGGTCGACGCCATTCTCCGCCGCACGGCGAACCACCTCGGCCGGCGCCAATAGTCCGTCCGAACAGGTGGAATGGCAGTGCAGATCGCAGTTGGACACGGCTGGAAAAGTCCTCGGGGCGCGAATTAACTGCACATGATAGCACAGCCGCCGCCGCGCCCTGGCGGCGGCGGCGCCCGACGAACGGCTGCTGCGATCGATCGATGAGCACGAGCGCGCGCTTCGCCACGACCGGCGAAGCGTCCTTGACCTGGCCGGCACCACGGCTTTTTCGGTATCATCGCAGCCCCCGCGCCGACAGGCGGACGAGGGAGAACAAAGATCATGAGCGCCTAAGCCATCGTCGAACCGATCGGCAGCGACCTCGTCTGCCGCTGCAGCGGCGGCGCCGTTCCCGAACTGCGCCTCGCTGGCGATCAGCCGCAGCCTCTTCGACGCGCTCGACGGCTGTCGACGCCGCCGGCCAGGAGCCGGGCGTGCGCCATTGCGCGCAGCGGCGTCGCCGACATCCCGCAGGCGCGCGGTGCGCTCGACGAGGCACTGGCGCTGCACGAAGAGCGGCTGCCGGTCGCCGAGC
>DDUX01000141.1:0-14323 GCA_002345025.1 Candidatus Accumulibacter iunctus
AGAAGCCGCCCAGTTCCCCGCGCGTCGCTGCGGCGACCGTACCCTTCCCCCACTCCGGAGACCCGCCATGGATCGTCGTGATTTCCTCAAGACCGCCACCCTTTTCAGCATCGCCGGCTCTGCCGCCTGGCGGCCGGTGCGCGCCGAGCAGCAGTTCTTCGACCCCAACCCCGCCAACGGCTGGCGGGTCTTTGAAGTCAGCATGCGCGCCGAAGTCGCTCGCGGCGGGAGCGAGACGCGCGTCTGGCTGCCGCTGCCCTCGCTCGATGAAGCCGCCTGGATCAGGCCGATGGGCAACCTCTGGCAGGGCAACGCGGCGGCCATGCAGATCGCGCGCGACCCGGTTTACGGCGCGCAGATGCTCGCCGCCACGTGGGGCGCCGAAACCGGCACACCGGTCGTCGAGGTCACCAGCCGGATCGCCACCCGCGACCGCGCGATCGACTTCAGCCAGCCCGGCCCGATGAAGCCTCTCGACAGGGCGGCGCTCAAGCTCTACACAGGGCCGACCGAGCTGCTGCCGACCGACGGCATCGTCCGGCGGACAGCGAGCGAGATCACCCGTGGCGCGCGCAGCGACCTCGACAAGGCACGCGCCATCTACGAGTGGGTCGTCGACCACACCGCCCGCAACCCGAAGACCCGCGGCTGCGGCCTCGGCGACATCCGCGCGATGCTCGAGAGCGGCGACCTCTCCGGCAAGTGCGCCGACCTCAACGCGCTCTACGTCGGCCTCGCGCGCGCCGCTGGACTGCCGGCGCGGGACGTGTACGGCATCCGCATCGCCGACTCGCGCTTTGGCTACAAGAGCCTCGGCAAGTCGGGCGAGATCAGCAAGGCGCAGCATTGCCGCGCCGAAGTCTGGCTGGCCGGCTTCGGCTGGGTGCCTGTCGATCCGGCCGACGTGCGCAAGGTGGTGCTCGAGGAGAAGCCAGGGCTGAAGCTGCAGGATGAGGTCGTCGTCGTCGTCCGCAACCGGCTCTTCGGCAGTTGGGAGATGAACTGGCTGGCGTACAACGTCGCGCACGACATCAGCCTGCCCGGTTCGAGCGGGCCGAAGATTCCCTTCCTGATGTATCCGCAGGGGGAGAACGCCAGCGGCCGCTTCGACAGCCTCGACCCGGAAAGCTTCCGCTACCGCATCAGCGCACGCGAAGTGACGGCGTGATCATGGCGTAGGTCGGTAGTAGCGACGAGGCTGACAAATTGAATAGACTGTCTCCGAAATAGAGCGTCGGATTTTCTTACAGCGGGAATTCAGAAAACATAAAACTTCGCATTAAATCAGTTTGTATATGTACTGGCATGATATGTGCTTCCCAGAGAACCAGTTACGCCTCTATTGACCCCAACCCAGGAGACCAACATGACACCAAGAAAACACCTGGCAGCGGTGCTTGCCGCCACTGGCATTTTCTCGCTCTCGCTCGCCACTGTCCCCGTCCATGCCGCGACCGTAGACGTGTTGAGTTTCAGCTCCGGCGGCCTGAACTGCAGCTCCTTCTTCTGCTCCGCCAGTGTGCCGTTTGGCGGCGGGAACCTCGTGGCCGCCACTCCGAGCGGTTATCAGGGTATCGGCTTCAACAGCGTGATGGTTCATAACTACTCCAGCGGCAATCCGGCCGGCCCGGCCTCGTTCTCCGTCAGCAACTTGCCAGCACACAGCAGTCTGAACCTGAGCTTCCTGCTGGCGATCATCGACAGCTGGGACGGGTCGACGGCAGCAGGTGGTTCGCTTCCCCCGGACGTCTTCAACATCACGGTCGATGGCGTGTCGATCTTCGCGCACACCTACGACAACTTCCTTGCCAGTGACCAGTCGGCGCCGACCGCCAACCAGATGAGCTTTGGCTCCAATCTGGGCTTCAACCCTGGGTGGAATGACTCGGCCTACGACTTCACCGGCAGCAATGCCTTGCTCAATATCCCGCACAACGCCAATACCCTCACCGTCGAGTTTTTCGCCAGCGGCGCCGGCTGGCAGGGTGGAGCCGCCGACGGAGGCGACGAGTCCTTCGGGTTGGACTGGGTCCTGATCAGCATCAACACGGCCAATGACGTACCGGAGCCAGGCTCTCTTGCCCTGCTCGGCATCGGACTCGCCGGTCTCGTCGCACGCGGTCGCCGCGAAAAAAGGTGACAGTATAGTAAATTGGGCCCGTCCGTTGATCGTCTCGACAGGGCGGCGCTCAAGCTCTACACCGGGCTGAACGAGCTCCTGCCGACCGACGGCATCCTCCGCCGGACAGCGAGATAGCTGAACACGCGACCCCGCTGTCGGTTCGCGACTTGAGCCACGATGCCGATGCGCTCGCGGTGGGCCGGTGCCTTGTTGACCGTCGCCGGTGTCAACCGCGTGGCTTCGACCAGCGCCTCGGATGTGGCAATGGGCTGGCTCTGCAGCGCATGGTGTACCGCCTGCGCCGACGCCGCAGCGCGCCCGAGCCCGGCAATCCGGTCGCGATCCGCATTGACCAGCGCGAGCAACGCATGCGCGGTCGACACGCACTGCGTCGCGCTTGCCTCGAGGCCCTCGGCGAAGAAGTCGCGCCAGCGCTCCCTGTCCCCGCGCAGGCGCACCTCATTGAGCAGCTCGCAGCACAGCGCCCGATGGGTCTTGAAGAACAGACTGGGATAAAGCATCGGCTCGCGCAGTACGCCGTCGGCCACCAACTGCAGCACGACCAGCAGACGCCCGATGCGCCCGTTGCCGTCGAGAAACGGGTGGATGGTCTCGAACTGGACATGCACCAGCGCCGCCTTGATCAGCGGCGGCACGGGCTCAGGGTCGTCGTTGAGGAAGCGCTCGAGCGCCGCCAGACAATCCGGCAGCGCATCGGCCGGCGGTGGCACGAAGGCCGCGTTGCCGGGCCGGGTGCCGCCGATCCAGACCTGCGAGCGGCGCACTTCACCCGGTGTCTTGCCCCGGCCGCCGGGACGTCAGCAAAACCTCGTGCATCTCGCACAGCAAGCGCGTGCACAGCGGCAGTCCACCGCGCAGCTTCTCGAGGCCGCGTTCAAGCGCCGCCACGCAGCGGCTCACCTCGCGCGCAACTTCCACCGGCACGCCCGGCTGCTCGTCGATCTCGTACAGCAAGAGGTCCGCCAGGCGAGGACTGGGTGCCCTCGATCTGCGAGGACAACACCGCCTCCTTGCGCACGAAACTGTAGAGCAGCAGCGCCGCGTTGGGCAACAGCGCGGTGACCGCGTCCAGCCGCCCGAGCGCCAGCAGCGCCGCGTCGAAGCGCCGCCGCTATGCGGCCGACCATACGAGCGGCGGCACCGGCGGCAGCGGCGCCGGGACGAAGGCCTGGAACGGCTCGCCGGCTGTTGCGACGGTGACGTAGCGGCCGGGAGCGGGTCGGTGCATGGGACGGGGAACCTATAACAAGACTCGGCGTAACTTTAGGTTAGGCTGCGAACGTAAATCAATGGTCGGACTTGTTCCAGGGTGGGGCTCCCGAGCGGGGTCGCCGAATCGGGGAGGAATTGCTCAGGGATTGCAACCAGCGACCCGTCGGTTGCAATCGGATTGTCGAGAGATGCTTGCAGATCAGACAGTTGCATGGGTCGGGCCATTTGCCGATGGCGACTCTCACGACAACGACTCATCGAGGTTGCAATTCATTCCGCGTCAGCGTCCATTCGCCATGCCGGGCTCAGCGGCCACCGGCGTGGCAGCAGTCAGCTGCGGAAACGCCTTGGCGAAAGCGGCCCGCACGTGCGCAGATCAAGTCCGAAATCTGCTGTAAGTTTCCTCAATCGGTTCGATGACACTCGGCTGTGATACCTGCCGCGGAAGTGTCCTGGTGACGGCGTTGCCAAGGCGCTGCAGCGCCCGGCGGGTGTGCACGCCGTGCCATCGGTCACCGGCGACGCGCCGGAAGCGCCCTGGGGCCAGCAGCGCCAGCCCGATCGCCGGTCCCTCCCGCGACGGGTCCTACAACCGGCCGATGATCTCGTCGGCCATGGCGCTCGTGCTCAGGCTGCCGCCGAGGTCGGCGGTGCGGGCGCCGGCGGTGATGGTGGCGTCTACGGCCTGCTCGATGGCGGCGGCTTCGGCCTCGAGTCCCAGCGAGTGGCGCAGCAGCATGGCCGTGGACAGGATCATGCCGATCGGGTTGGCGATGCCCTTGCCGGCGATGTCCGGGGCCGAGCCGTGGATCGGCTCGTAGAGACCGACGCGGCCCTGCCCGAGGCTGGCCGAGGGCAGCATGCCCATCGAGCCGGCGAGCACCGACGCCTCGTCGGTGAGGATGTCGCCGAACATGTTCTCCGTCACCACCACGTCCATCCACGCCGGGCCGGTGATCAGGCGCATCGCGGCGGTATCGACGAGGACGTGCTCGAGCGCGATTTCGGGGTTCGCCGCGCCGATCGCGGTCGCAATCTGGCGCCACAGGCGCGAGGACTCGAGCACGTTGGCCTTGTCCACCGAGGTGACCTTGCGCTGCCGACCCTTGGCGAGTTCGAAAGCCAGCTCCACCACCCGGCGTATCTCGTAGTCGTAATACTCGAGCGTATCGACGGCGCGCTCGCGGCCATCCTTGACGTCGCGCCCCTTCGGCCAGCCGAAGTAGAGGCCGCCGGTCAACTCGCGGATGACCAGGATGTCGACGCCGCGAAGCTTCTCCGGTTTCAGCGGCGAGGAATCGAGCAGCGCCGGGTGCACCTTGACCGGCCGCAGGTTGGCGAAGACGCCGAGCCCCTTGCGCAGGGCGAGGAGACCGCGCTCGGGGCGATCCTTCGCCGCCGGATCATCCCATTTCGGCCCGCCGACGGCACCGAGCAGGACGGCATCGGCGGCCTGGCAGTCGGCCAGCGTCTCGTCGGTCAGCGACGAGCCGAAGCGGTCGATCGAGCAGCCGCCCATCAGGCATTCCTGGTAATCCCACTGGTGGCCGTGGTGGCCGGCAATCGCATCGAGAACGCGAACGGCCTCGCGAACGACTTCCGGACCGATCCCGTCGCCGGGGAGCAAGACGATTTTTGCTTTCATGACTGTTCCATTTCACGGAGGCACAGCAGCGCTGCGCCGGGACAAGAGTGTTCTGCCGGCGGCGCGATCACTGCGCCACCGACAGCCCGTACTCGACTGCATCGACCAGCGCCTGCCACGATGCCTCGATGATGTTGGCGCTGGCGCCGACGGTACTCCATACCTTGTCGGCGCTGCGCGTGTCGATCAGCACGCGGGTGATCGCCTGCGTACCGTCGCGGCCATCGAGGATGCGCACCTTGTAGTCCGCCAGATGGAAGCTGGCGATCTCCGGATAGTGCCCCATCAGCGCCTTGCGCAGGGCGATGTCGAGAGCGTTCACCGGACCGTTGCCCTCGGCGGCGGTGTGCAGCACCTCGCCGTGCACCTTCACCTTGACCATCGCTTCGGCGAAGATGCCGCGGCCCTGGCGGTGCTCGACGTTCACCAGGAAATCGACCAGCGCGAACGGGGCCGCGTAATCCGGCTGCTGCCGCTTGAGCATCATGGCAACCGACGCCTCGGCGGCCTCGAACGAGAAACCACGCGCCTCGAGTTCCTTGACGTCATTGAGCACGCCGACGACGTCATCGACGCTGCCGACGTCGACACCGTGCTCCTCGGCCTTGCTGAGGATGTTGGCGCGCCCCGACAGCGCCGAGACGACGACCCGCATGCGGTTGCCGACGCGCTCCGGGGCGACGTGCTGGTACGACTGCTCGGAGCGCCGCATCGCCGCAACATGCACGCCGCCCTTGTGCGCGAAGGCGCTCCTGCCAACATAGGGCAGGTGGTCATTGGGCGTGACGTTGGCGACCTCGTCAACGACGTGCGACAGCTCGTACAGCTTCTGCAGGTGGCCTTCCGGCAGGCAGCGGCGACCCATCTTGAGTTCCAGGTTGGCCATTACCGAGCACAGGTTGGCGTTGCCGCAGCGCTCGCCGACACCATTGACCGTCCCCTGAACCTGCACCGCACCCTGCCGCACGGCGACCAGCGCGTTGATCACCGCGCAGTCGCCGTCGTTGTGGGTGTGGATGCCGAACGGGTGGTGGATCGAGTCCTTCAGCTCGCGGATGGTGTTCTCGACCTCCCACGGCATGCTGCCGCCGTTGGTGTCGCAGAGGACCACCGTCTCGGCGCCACCGCGAATGGCGGCCTGCAGAGTCGCCACGGCATAGAGCGGATCGGCCCGGTAGCCGTCGAAGAAGTGCTCGGCGTCGTAGATGACGCGACGGCCGGCTGCGCGCAGGTAGGCGACCGACTGCTCGATGATGCGCAGGTTGTCGTCAAGCGTCGTCAGCAGGACGTCGGTGACGTGCAGCGTCCAGGTCTTGCCGAAGATCGTGCACACCTCGGTGCGCGCGTCGAGCAGCGCGCGGATGTTGGCATCCTCGTCGGGGCCGCCCTTGACCCGGCAGGTCGAGCCGAAGGCACTGATCAGCGCCGTCTTCCACTCGATGTCGCGGGCGCGCTCGAAGAACTCGGCATCTTCGGGGTTGGAGCCCGGCCAGCCGCCTTCGATGAAGGCGACGCCGAGATCGTCGAGCCGCTGCGCGAGGCGGATCTTGCTGTGGCCGGAAAGGGAGAAACCCTCGCTCTGGGTTCCGTCGCGCAGGGTGGTGTCGTAAATCTGGACGGCTGGCATCGCTCTAGCTCCGGGCCTCGAAGGCAGCGATTTCCTTCTCGAAGCCGAGGATGTAACCCAGCTCGTCGACGCCGTTGAGGAGACAGGTCTTGTTGAACGGGTCGATCGGAAAAGTCACCGATCCAACGGCGAAGGAAAGCGTCTGCGATGCCAGGTCGAGGGCGAGCTCGACCTCCGGCTGCTCGCGCACCAACGCCAGCAGCGCCTGATGCGTCGGTACATCGACGACGATCGGCAGCAGCCCGTTCTTCAGCGCGTTGCTGCGGAAGATGTCGGCGAAGGAGGTGCTGATGACGGCCCGGAAACCGAAGCCGGTCAGCGCCCACGGCGCGTGCTCGCGCGATGAGCCGCAGCCGAAGTTGTCACCGGCGAGCAGGATGCGGCAGCCCGCCGCCTGCGGCTGGTTGAGGACGAAGTCCGGCTTCGGCGAGCCGTCGCCCTGATAGCGCCAGTCGGCGAAGAGGTTGTCGCCCATTCCCGCCTTGTCGGTCGCCTTCAGGAAACGGGCGGGAATGATCTGGTCGGTGTCGATGTCGTTGACCGGCAGCGCGACGACCCGCGAGGTGAGCGAAGTGAACTGAGCCATCCTAGCGGCCTCCTGCGAAAGTGCGCGGGTCGGCGACGGCACCGGCGACGGCGCTGGCGGCGGCGGTGAGCGGCGACGCGAGGAAGGTACGGCCGCCCTGCCCCTGACGGCCTTCGAAATTGCGGTTGCTGGTGCTGACGGCATACTGGCCGGGCTGCAACTGGTCGCCGTTCATGGCGATGCACATGCTGCATCCGGGTTCGCGCCATTCGGCGCCGGCCGACCGGAACACCTCGTCGAGTCCCTCGGCCTCGGCCTGCTGCTTGATCACCTGCGAACCCGGGACGACCAGCAGGCGAACGTTGCCGGCGACCTTGCGGCCGCGCAGCAGCGACGCCGCCTCGCGCAGGTCGGAGATGCGCGAGTTGGTGCAACTGCCGATGAAGACGACATCGACCTTCTGCCCGAGCAGCGCCTGTCCGGGCTGCAGCCCCATGTAGCGCAGCGCCTTGTCGAGTGCCGACTTCTGGTTGGCGTCGGCGACGCCGGCGGGATCGGGTACGCGGCCGCTGATGCCGATTCCCATGCCGGGGTTGGTGCCGAAGGTGATCATCGGTTCGAGCGCCGACGCGTCGAGACTGATGCCGTGGTCGTAGACCGCCGCCGCGTCGCTCGCCAGCGTCCGCCAGCGGGCCACCGCCGCGTCCCAGGCCGCGCCGCTCGGGGCATGCTCGCGCCCGGCGAGATAGTCGAAGGTGGTGTCGTCGGGGGCGATCATGCCGGCTCGAGCGCCGGCTTCGATCGACATGTTGCAGACCGTCATGCGCTGTTCCATCGTCAACCCGCGGATCGCGGCGCCGGTGTACTCGAAGACATGGCCGGTGCCACCGCCGACGCCGATGCGCGCGATCAGCGCCAGGATCAGATCCTTTGCCGAGACGCCGGCCGGCAGACGGCCATCGACGCGCACCTCGCAGGTTCGCGGCCGCGTCTGCAGCAGGCACTGGCTGGCGAGGACGTGCTCGACCTCGCTCGTGCCGATGCCGAACGCCAGCGCGCCGAAGGCGCCGTGCGTCGCCGTGTGGCTGTCGCCACAGACGATCGTCATCCCGGGCTGCGTCAGCCCGAGTTCCGGGCCGATGACATGGACGATGCCGCGATGGGCACTCGCCATGCCATGCAGGGTGATGCCGAACTCGGCGGCATTCGCCTCCATCTGCCGGATTTGCGCCGCCGCCAGCGGGTCGGCGATCGGCACGTGCAGCGGTGTCGTCGGGATCGAGTGATCCATCGTGGCGACGGTCCGCTCGGGACGACGCACCTGCAGTCCGCGCTGCCGCAGGCCGCTGAAGGCCTGCGGGGAGGTCACCTCGTGCACGAGGTGGAGGTCGATGTAGAGGATCGCCGGCGAATCGGGTCGTTCGGCAACGACGTGCGACTCCCAGACCTTTTCGAAGAGTGTTTTTGGCATGACCAGTCGGTGGCAGTGGGATGAACCGTGATTCCCGGCGACATGCCGGAGATCATGGCGAGGGCGTCGATCGGCTTCGGGCTGGTCGCGGGTGCGCCAGCGCGCGTGTCGACGCGGATACCGATTTTCCCATGCTTTGCCGATTGGCGATAGCCGGCAGTGCGACGTGCAGCAAGAGCCGATGAGCCGACGGAGCCCGGTCCGCCTGCCGGCAGTCGTCGCCTGCGCCGTCACGGCACCCCGATTGCCGGTCCCCGACCGCGGCACTGGGCTGGCGGCCAAGGCAGTTCCAACCCGCTGCCGGGCCGACGCGGAACGTCAAGCGCAACAGGGTCGTCCAATGGGTCACGGCAACGACTGCGTCGAGGCCGTCGGCCAGCGTGCCAGGGACCCGCGAAACCGCCCCCGTGCAGCGCCAGGATTGGCCATATGGTGTCACCGCGAGCGCGGACCTGGAGTCCACTCTCGGCGTTTCATCGATCAAGGAGAAGAATCATGACCACCGTCCTCAGTGGCATCGCCATCGATGCCGCCTGCCGGCTGACCGCCGGCAAGGCCCAATATCAGACCCCGACCGTCGTCACAGATCCGCAATCACCACACGTCGGCCCCGACTTCGCCGGCCCGTTCTCGACCCCCGAACCTGGGCCCAATCCAGCCATCGAAGTCAAGCAGGAGTGGACTGCGATGCGCATCGACGCCAGGCGCGACCTGCTGGCCGATGTGGCGATCGCTGTCCTCGACACGGTTGCCAGCTTCAACCCGCGGACCGCGAGTGGCGCGCGCGAGGCGCTGGCTGCGGTCATCGCTTTCAAGGATCGGCTGATCGGTCTGCTCGAGGAGGGCACCTGGACGATCAGCCAGGACTGGTCGTTCGACTTCAAGATCGAGGGCAGCCGCTGCTGCGTCGTGCAGCCCACCTTGATGGCTCGGGCCTGGAAGAACGATGCCTACTTCAAGTGGGACGTACGCCTGGAAACCCGGCTGAATGGCGCCTCGGCCGTGGCCGAGGACCGTTCGCGCGACGAGACGCGCGCGCTGCGCGTGATCGGGCTCGCCCCCGAGCCGGTTTTCGCAACCACAGCGCAACCAGGCGTCAATACCGTCACCCAGTCGATCACGGCCAACGTCCGTTTCCAGGGATACATGGACGAATTCCGCGACACCCTGGCGGCACTCGATCGTGCGGTTTCATTCCTTGGCGAGCAAATCCAGAAGATCTGGGACTGGTTCACCGAGCGCCTCGACGAAATCATGTCCGACGACAGCATGACGGATCAGCAGAAGCAGGAAGAGGAGCGTCGCGCCGAGCAGGAAAAAGTGCGCCGCGAGCGCCGCGCCGCCGAGCGCGGAGCCGATCTTGCCGAGCAGGCGAAGCCGTCGGCGACCTCGGCGATCAATCGCCTGCGCACCCATATCGCGTATTTCGACGTCGACTACAGCCGTGTGCGGGTCACCGGGGTCAGCGGCAGCGTCGAGCAAAACCAGGGCATCATCGAACGCAACCTGCGCGGCGCGAGCGACGAAAGCCGCGCCAGGGACGGTCAGCGGCAGCTGCGGGGCGCGCTCGAACTGCCGCCGATCGGCAAACACGGCGAGCTGCCTCTGCCCGCTGTCGACGAGCGCCTGCGCCAGGAACTCGCCGTCTGGACGAGCAAGGAACTCCTGCGTCACCAACTGGCCATCCGCCGCCTCGCCTTCGAGCGGCTAACGCACGGCAAAGGCTGAAGTCTCGACCAGCGCGCAGGATTTCGATCGGCGGATCGGGGGGCAGCGCGCCCCCCGGAAGGCGGCGACGGGCCGGTCACCGGCCTGCTTCCAAGCAGAGGCGCGGTGTTACCACTGACCATCGCAGGCATGTCGTCTGTTCGGAATCCCGGGATGTTCCCTGCCTTGGCGTCCGATTGCATCGCGTGATCGCGCACTCGCTTCCGATCCTACTCGAACCAGCGTCCGATCGTCACGACCCGAGGAGTAGCACCGCGCAGCACCGCACGTACGGACCTGCGGCGGGGATGATGGGCGATTGCCACTTTTACTCCGTTGTCCTGCGCCTTCTTTTCGAGCAGGCCCTCGTAGGCGTCGCTCTTCACATCGGCGCCGAGCGACGACCAGTGTCCTCGTTGATCAGGTCGACGATCACCCGCCGCAGTTTGGCCGGGTCCTGAAACTTGTTCTGCGCCTTGTTGAAGATCAGCCCGAGCGTGCCCCTCTCGCCGCCGAGCCGTTCGAGGGTGTGGCGGTAGTGGTCGAACAGCTCATCCCCGTCGCGGGTCAGCAGCTCGGGCCACGCGTACAGAGCCGGGATGGTGTCGGCTGCCGATACGGCGGGCGCGATCGTTCGTCGGCCATCTTCAGGAAAAGCCGGTAGGTGAGCTGCTCGACGTAGTCGCCGTAGCTCATGCCGTCGTCGCGCAGGACATTGCAGTAGTTCCAGAGTTTCTGGACGAGGGTGTTGGCGTTCATGGTTCAGGCAAGGAGTCGCTCGACCAGCGAGCGCGGTGAATGGATGGTGACGCCGCCGAAGGTCTGCCCGTAGCCAGGGCCGAAATGCGTGCGGTCGCCGGTGACGAGCACATCGCAACCGAGCCGGACCGCCGCGGCGAGGACCGGACGGTCCTTCTCGGGCAGCCAGTCCAGCTCCCCGCTCTGCTCGGCGATGGGCGCCGCTGCCGCGATCTGCAACTGCGACAGCAGCGCGTCGAAAGCATCGAGCGCCTCCGGCCCCTTGGCGGTCAGGTTGCGCCGTGCCTCGGCGGCGACATAGGCGTCGGCCCGGCAGTCATGGCCTTGATCGACGAGCAATTGCAGCATTGTGCGCACGGCACCGTCGGACTTGGCGGCGGAGAACAGGATATTGGCGTCGAGAAACACTCGCATCACTGCGGTGCTTCAGCGCTTGCCCGGCCGCTCCGGCGCTGGCCGGCTGGCGAGCAGTTGCGCCAGTTCGGCCTCGGCCTCGTCGAACTCGTGCTCACGTTCGGACGTGTAGATCTCCACCGGCAAGGTGACGGCCGGGCGCAGCAGCAAGCCCTCGGGCGTTGTCTCGGCGATCAACTGGTCGTCGGCCTTCAGGCCGAGCGCCTGGCGCAGCTTGGCCGGCAGCGTGACGACGCCGCGGCTGGTGATGGTGACGGTGGCTTTCATGGCTGCAGATTAGCAGAAAAGCAGAAACACTGCGACAGCGGGTCGGCGTCAACGGGTCTTTCCTACGCAGGGGCGACCGTTTGTTCGATCTGCCCCGCGCAAGTCGCTCCCGCCGGGGCGAACACCCGCGCCAGCACAGCCTGCCGCAGTGCCTGCGCGCGCTTGAGGTTGGCATCAGTTCCCGAGGTGTCGGCCTCGAAAACGCTCTCGATGACGAGACAGTGGAAGTGCTCATGCGGATTGAGCAACGCGCCAAAGCTGTGGATGAAGGCCACCGCGCCGATCCGGGAACTGGAGCCCGCCGCCGGGCAGGCGAGGCGCAAGGCTTGTTCCACGACGCTCAGGAAAATGCGCAGCGCCAGCGTTTCGATCGCCGGATCGTGTTCGAGGTGATAACGCAGCCGCTTCGGAACCGACAACACCCACTGGCGGACCGGCAGTCGCGGGAAAACGTGGTCGGCCAGATGGGCGGCGGTTTCGACCATTCGCCGGGTGTTGCAAGCCGGACAGACACCACGGCCCTTGCACGACCAGGCAATGAGAAAATCGTGACCGCACTCGGCACACCGGGCGCGGGCAAAGCCATGCGCGAGAATCCCGCATTCGAGATACCGGCGGAACTCGCGTTCGACATGGGCTGGGCCGGAAGCGCCCTGGCGGCTATCGCAGGAGAGTTCGAGCCAGGTGGCGAGGTGCGTCTGCACGGTGCGATAGAGCACGGTACGCTCGGGCCGGCGACGGCGATAGACGGCAGTGCGAGCAGAGGCACAGGCGGCAGACATGGGGATACGGGTCGGGCAATCGAGAGGCAATGACTGTACGCGCCTACAGTTATTGCCTCAATGCCTGCCGGCTGCGGGACGCGCGCCCTGGTCATGGGCGCTGCCCTGATCCCCGACCTTTCTGCCGCGCAGGGGAGACGGGAGATTGGTGAGTCGCAGGCGCGACTTTTCCAGCCCGAACGTTTCGAGGCCGTTGAAAGGCTTTCCGCTGCGCAACCAAAGCAACGAACGCCGACAAGATATCGCTCCACGCCGCGAAGCTGATTCCCGTTATCAACGACGGATCATCGAACGACAAGTACAAGGTCGAGGGCAATCCGTATGTGCCGCTCGACGAAGGGCGCCGTCTGTGCGAAGGGCAGTCCACCGCGACGATCATCCGACCTTCGCCACTCTCTGCGCGCTGCTGTTGCTCTCTGCTGTTCCTCGATCATGCGTCCATGAGCGCTCATCGAAAGGTGGGTGAATGGCGAGAGGATCGGCCGACGGAAACACTACCAGGCCAGCCGGAATTCGCCGATCTTCACGGAACTCCGAGGGATCGTCCTCAAGACCTTCGGGCTGGCCGATGTCTTGCGTGCCGCCTTGTCCGAGTATGCCGATCTTGTTCGTTGCGCCTTCACCTATGGTTCCGTGGCCAAGGGCACGGATACTGCGGCGAGTGACATCGACGTCATGGTCATCGCCGATGGCTTGAGCTACAGCCATCTCTTTGAGGTTCTGGCGAAGGTCGAGGAGGTGCTGGGTCGCAAGGTGAACCCCACCCTCTACGCAGCGGAAGATTTCTCGAAGAAGCTACGTGGCGACAACCACTTCCTGACCCGCATCGTCCAGCAACCAAAGATCATGCTCATCGGCGACGACGATGACCTCCCCACAGGAAACTCTGCAGAATCTGGCGAAGATCGGCAAGCTCAAGGCTGAGCCCCCTGATCAGGCCGAGTTCGACGGACTGCTCCGATCAGCCAGGAGCCGAAGCAGGAAGAGGAGCGTCGCGCCGCCGAGCGAGGAGCCGATCTTGCCGAGCAGGCGAAGCCGTCGGCGACCTCGGCGATCAATCGCCTGCGTACCCATATCGCGTATTTCGACGTCGATTACAGCCGTGTGCGGGTCACCGGGGTCAGCGGCAGCGTCGAGCAAAACCAGGGCATCATCGAACGTAACCTGCGCGGCGCGAGCGACGAAAGCCGCGCCAGGGACGGTCAGCGGCGGATGCGCGGCGCGCTCGAACTGCCACCGATCGGCAAACAGGGCGAGCTGCCTCTGCCCGCTGTCGACGAGCGCCTGCGCCAGGAACTCGCCGTCTGGACGAGCAAGGAACTCCTGCGCCACCAACTGGCCATCCGCCGCCTCGCCTTCGAGCGGCTACCGCACGGCAAAGGCTGAAGTCTCGACCAGCGCGCAGGATTTCGATCGGCGGACCGGGGGGCAGCGCGCCCCCCGAAAGGCGGCGACGGACCGGTCAGCGGCCGGCTTCCGAGCACAGGCGCGGTGTTACCATTGGCCATCGCAAGCATGTCGTCTGTTCGGAATCCCGGGATGTTCCCTGTCGCCAATGACCGCAATCTGCCGCCGCACACAGATGCCACCGGCGCCGGCTGCGCCCTGCGCCCCGCTGTGCGGCCACTGCCTCGGCCGCCAGCGGCGACGGTGATCCTGGTGCATGGATTGTGGACACCGTCCGCGGTCTGCAGCCTGCACGCAGCTTGGCTGGCGCAACGGGGCTACCGCACGCTGCGCTTCGGCTATCCGAGCGTGCGCGGAACGCTG
>DDUX01000141.1:14651-23604 GCA_002345025.1 Candidatus Accumulibacter iunctus
GTCGGTCACAGCCTCGGCGGTCTGCTGATCCTCGAGATGCTCGCACGGACGGCGGATCCGCGGCTGCGCCGGATCGTGCTGCTCGGCACCCCGTGCCAGGGCAGCTACTGCGCGCAGCGGCTGGCGATGGTGCCCGGGATGCCGAAGCTGCTCGGGCGCTCGATCATGCAGTGGCTGGCGCGCCCGGACGGCACGGCGGCGCCGGCAGCGACGCCGGCGGTCGGCGTCATCGCCGGTACGCGCAGCGTCGGCCTCGGTCGCGTCGTGCCCGGACTGCCGCGACCGAACGACGGCGTCGTGACGCTGGCGGAAACGCGACTCGCCGGCGCCGCCGATTTCGTCGCGCTGCCTTTGGCGCACTCACAACTGCTCGCCGCCCGATCGTGTGCGCTGCAGATCGCGTCCTTCCTCGACAGCGGTCGCTTCCTGCATGCGCTGGCGCCATAGGGCTGCCCGGCTGCGGCGCGCCGCGGCCCTCCTGCTGGCTGCCGGCGTCGCTACCGGCCTCGCCGGCTGCGGCCAGATCGGCTACTACGGCCAGGCCGTCGGCGGCCACCTCGAGCTGATGCGGGCGCGGGTACCGATCGACGAGCTGCTGCGCGCGCCGGCGACCGATCCCGACCTGCGGCGCAGGCTGGCCGAGGCGCAGGCGATCCGCGACTTCGCCAGCCGCGAGCTCGGACTGCCGGACAACGGCAGCTATCGCAGCTACGCCGACCTCGGTCGCCGGTACGTCGTCTGGAACGTCTTCGCCGCCCCGGAGCTGTCGCTGCAGGCGAAGGACTGGTGCCTGCTGGTGGTCGGCTGCGTCAACTATCGCGGCTATTACGACCGGCGTGCCGCCGAGCAGCTCGCCGCCGAGTTGCGCGCGGCGGGATACGACACCTACGTCGGCGGCGTTCCGGCGTATTCGACTCTCGGCCACTTCGACGACCCGGTTCTAAACACCTTCCTTCGCCTGGGAACGCTGGCAGTTGCCCGCACGGTCTTTCACGAACTGGCGCACCAGATCGTCTTCGTGCCGGGCGATACGCTGTTCAACGAGTCCTTCGCGACGGCGCTCGAGGAGGAAGGGCTGCGGCGCTGGCTGCGCGAGCACGGCAGCAGCGGACAACGGGCGCAGCACGAAACGCAGCAGCAGCGCCAGGCCGAGTTCACGATGCTTCTGCACGCCTATCGCGAGCGCTTCACGGCGCTCTACTCGAGCGACCTCCCGCCCGCCGGCAAGCGCGCTGCCAAGACCGCCCTGCTCGCCCGCCTGCGCAGCGATCATGCCGCGCTGCAGGCCGCGTGGGGCGGCGTTGCCGGCCATGCTCGCTTCGTTGCCGACGATCTGAACAACGCCAGCCTGGCCTCGCTTGCCCTCTACAGTGAGCTGGTGCCGGCGTTCGAACAGCTCCTCGCCAGCCAGGATCACGACCTGCCGCGCTTCTATCGCGAGGTCGCCAGCCTCGCCGCGCTCGCCACGAGTGAGCGGCACGCCGCGCTGCGCGCGCTGCTGCCGCCGGCGAGCGGTGGCGACGGCGGGGTCGCCGGCGGCAGCGCCGAAGACGAAAACAGGTTGCCAGTCCGTTAAGCAGTATTCTAGAATCTTCTTACGCGCTACCCGGCGATGTTCCTGCCGGCAGTGCCCCGGCAGCGAGGCTCCTGCCACGCATGCACAGGACCCGGCAGTGGCACGGCGGCGGCATGCCGCGCAGCGCGGCCGATGGCTCCAGCCACCGCGTCCGACACAGGGAGGAGTCCCCATGCACATGGCAGACGCACTGATTTCGCCGCTGGTCGGCGGCGTGATGTGGGCGGCCACCGCCGGCATCACCGCCTACAGCGCGCGCAGGCTGCAGGCCAATGGCGACGACAGCGTGGTGCCGCTGATGGGGGTGCTCGGCGCCTTCATCTTCGCCGCGCAGATGATCAACTTCAGCATCCCGGGCACCGGTTCGAGCGGCCACCTCGGCGGCGGCATGCTCCTCAGCATCCTGCTCGGTCCGCACGCCGCCTTCCTGGCGATGGCATCGGTACTCACCGTGCAGGCGCTGTTCTTTGCCGATGGCGGTCTGCTCGCCCTCGGCTGCAACATCTTCAATCTCGCCTTCTTCCCGTGCTTCGTCGCCTACCCGCTGATCTACCGACCGCTCGCCGGTGCGCACGCATCGGCGAAGCGCATCCGCGTGGCGGCGATCGTCGCCGCGATCGTCGGCCTGCAGCTCGGCGCCCTCGCCGTCGTTCTCGCAACCTTCCTCTCGGGCGTCTCGGAACTGCCGTTCGGCACGTTCCTGCTGCTGATGCTGCCGATCCATCTGGCGATCGGCGTCGTCGAGGGACTGCTGACGGCGGCCGTCGTCACGTTCGTCGACAGCGCGCGCCCCGGCATGCTGGCAGCGGCGGCTGCCAGCCGGCCACCACTGCAGCGCGGCGGCGGCCGGCTGCTGGCGCAGTTGCTGCTGCTGACCGCGATCACCGGCGGGCTGCTCTCGTGGTTTGCTTCGACACGCCTCGACGGCCTCGAGTGGGCGATCTTCCACAGCAGCGGCAGGGAAGCGCTGTCGACGCCGGCGACCAACACGCATTCGCTGGCAACAGCACTGCAGGAAAGGACCGCCCTGCTGCCCGATTACAGCTTCCGGCAGGCGGCGGACAGCGGCGACGCGGCGGCTGCGGGCGACGCCGGCGAGGTCGCCGGAACGGGCAGCGAGAAGGCGCAGGAGTGGCCCGACGTCAGCGCCGCAACGTCCTTCTCCGGCCTCCTCGGAGCGAGCCTCAGCATGCTCGTCGCCGGCCTCCTCGGCCTCGTCCTGCTGCGACGCCGGCAACGGCCCTAGGCGGGCGGGGATTCGCGCGACGGCAAGCGCTGCGCCGGCACAACGGGCAGCGACAGCCATGGCAAGGATCGAGTCGTCGTTTCCTGACTTCGGGTACCTCGACAGCCTGGCGTCGCGGGACTCGCCGATCCATCGCCTCGACCCGCGGGTCAAGCTGCTCACGACGCTGCTCTTCATCGTCTGTGTCGTCTCCTTCGACCGGTACGCGCTGTCGCCACTGCTGCCCTTCGCCATCTACCCGGTCGTTCTGCTGACGCTGGCGAAGCTGCCGCCGGGCTACCTCTTGCGCAAACTGCTGCTGGCGTCGCCCTTTGCCCTGTGCATCGGCATCTTCAATCCGCTCTTTGATCGGGCCATCCTGCTGCATGTCGGGTCACTCGAGATCTCCGGCGGCTGGATTTCGCTTGCCTCGATCATGCTCCGCTTCGTCCTCACCGTCGCTGCGGCGCTGATTCTCGTCGCCAGCAGCGGCTTCGACTCGCTTTGCCTGGCGCTCGCCAGACTGGGCGCGCCCGCCGCCTTCGTCGTCCAGTTGCTGCTGCTGCACCGCTATCTCTTCGTCCTCGGTGATGAGGCGCTGCGGCTGGCGAGAGCGCGAGCGCAGCGATCCTTCGGTCGCCACGGCATCGAGCTGCCGGTCGTCGCCAGCCTGCTGGCACAGTTGCTGCTGCGGACACTCGATCGTGCGCAGCGCATCTACCTGGCGATGAAGTGCCGCGGCTTCGACGGCGAGCTGCGGCTGCTGCGCCCGTTGCGGATCGGCGCGACGGACCTCTGCTTCCTGATCGGCTGGACGGCCGCGCTGCTCTGCCTGCGCTTCGTCGGTCCGGCGCCGATGATCGGCCGCGCCATCGGCGGAATGTCGTGGTGACGCGCCCGGTCGTCGAAGTCAGCGATCTCCGCCATGCCTACGCCGATGGCACCAGCGCGCTGCGTGGGGTCTCTTTTCAGGTCGGTGATGGCGAGAGACTGGCGATCGTCGGCGCCAACGGCGCCGGCAAGTCGACCACCCTGCTGCACCTCGCCGGCTGCCTGCTGCCGCAGGCAGGCAGCGTGCGCATCGCCGGCCTCCCGCTCTGCCGCGACACCCTTGCACCCCTGCGACGCTGCGTCGGCCTGCTCTTCCAGAACCCCGACGATCAGCTCTTCATGCCGCGGGTCTTCGACGACGTCGCCTTCGGTCCGCTGAACCTGGGGCTGCCGGCAGACGAAGTGCGGACGCGGGTGATGCATGCGCTCGCTGTCGTCGGCGCGACGCATCTCGCGCAACGCCAGCCGCACCGACTGTCCGGCGGCGAGAAGCGCGCGGTGACGATCGCCGCAGTGCTGTCGATGTCACCGACGATCCTGCTCCTCGATGAACCGACCGCCGCTCTCGATCCACGGTCGCGGCGGCAACTCATCGAGCTGCTGCAGACCCTCGGGCAAACGATCATCGTCGCCACGCACGATCTCGACCTGGTCCTCGATCTCTGCCCGCGGACACTGGTTCTCGGCGAGGGAAGCGTCATTGCCGATGGCGCCAGCGGCATCATCCTGCGCGATGAGGCGCTGCTCGCAGCCGCCCACCTCGAGAAGCCGCTGCGACTGCAGTCCTGCCCGGTGTGCCGCGGTGTCAGCGGACAGGCCGCGTCAGGCTGCCACAGTTCGAACCGCGTGTAGGCCGAGGAAGGCTCGTGTTCGCGGGCGTTCAGGCAGAGCGCCGAAGTCGAGGCAGACGACATAGCCGGACGACACGGATGGCCAATCCTTCGCCTGGCACGGACGACGGACGCAGAGCTGTCAGGCGCAAGAGGTCGCCTGCCCTTCGGCACTCGCAGGAAGTGACGCGTAGCGGAGTCCGGGGGCCCGGGCGACACGCCGCGTTACCGATCAGCGAGGACCGACGGCCGTGGAACCTGCCGTTCCGGCCGCACGCGGCACCCAGGGTCGCTCGCATGGCAGGTCGGCCGCGGTGATGCGCGAACCGTCACCGGCGCTGTAGGTATCGGTGAAGGCCCCTGGCGAGACGGAACGTACCTCGCGCTCCCGGCTTTCGCGATTCCCGGAGACCAGCAGGAAGACGCCACCTTCCGCACCGAGATGCAGGTCACCGACGCGTGCCGGCCCGGGCACGAAGACGGCGCACAGCGTCTCGCTGGCACGCAGGTGAAGGCCGAAGCCGGGTACGCCGGTCGCCGTATCCGCCACCACCGTCAGCGATCGCGCGGCATAGGTGCGCGTGGAATCATAACGGTCATCAAGACCGATCTGCTGCGCGCGCTCGAGCACGAGCAGCACTCGTTCGACCGAGTCCAGCGCTGCAGGACCGCCCATGCCCGCCACGAAGCGCTGCAGCTCGCACGCCTGCTCGGGCGTCGGACGGTTGAAGATGACGATTCCGTCACCGCCACTGCCAACACCCTGAAAGGTCGCGTCCTCGTAGTTGAAGAAGACGACGCCGCTCGGCACCGATCCGTCCGGTCCGACGATCGGCCGTCCACGCCAGTCTTCGAGCGGACGCCCGGCCTTCGGATGTGGCAGCGCCGCCAAGGGATGCCGCGACCCGTCCCGCCGCCGCATGTCGGCCGGATAGCGCACCGGATAGCGCAAGTCCTCACCGGGAAAGGCGGGTAGCGGCACCACCAAGCGCAAGGCCTTGCGCAGGTCACGGCTGGGCAGCACCAACGCCGCCGGATTGAAGCGGATCGCGTCGATGGAAAAACACGGCACGGCGGCGCTGGTACTCACTGGAATCGGTCTCCCTGTTGTCCCCGCTGAACGGTCACGATGGCTCGGCAGGGTCAGCTGCCTCACTGGCATAAAGCTCGTGTATCCGGATGTAGTCCGCCACCTTCGGCGACAGCCCGGGGGCGGGGCGACCGGCACGCAGCGCCTGGCGAATCGCCGTCGCTGACAGGCCGCGATCGAGGTCGCTGATGGCGTGCACCGGCAGTCCGTCGACCAGCGACGGAAGCGGTGGTCCGTCATGCCGGTCGTTCACCAGGATCTCGACGCCCAGCGGCCGCACGCCCGGCGGCAAGCCGGCGTACCAGCGCAGGGCATCGCTGCCCAGCATGACGAACACCAGCGCCCCGGGATGAATCTTCCGGACGCCTGCAAGCAGCTCCCACAACTCGCCGCCAACGAAGCGGTCGTCCGCTTCCGCTTGCAGCACACGGACGTGCTCGTCACCCTTGAACAGAAGTCGGGTCATCGCCGCCCGGTGCTCGAGCGACTGCATGCGCTTGTAGCGCTGGCAGGCATCCGGGACAACGTACACCAGGTCCAGACCGAAGCGATCCCGCATGCGCAGCACCAGTTCGCGGTGGCCGAGATGCGGCGGATCGAAGGAACCGGCGAAGAGCGCGACGCGCTGCAGACCTGGCACCCGCGCGGCGGTGGTCGCGCCAGCGGCAGCGCTCCTGCCACGGTGCCGACGAGCCGCCACCAAATCGTGCAAGGTGTCAAGGACACGCCATTGGCGCTCGGCTTCAGGCAACCTGTCGGCAGCCTGCGCCGAGGCCCCGCCATCACCGACGGCGTCGGCTGAGCGGCGAACCAGAAAATGCAGGATGCCGAGTTGCACGGCGTGCACGATGCCCTCGTTGACGATGCTGCCGCCACCCACGAACACCGCATAGCCGCCATGGGCCTCGGCGACGGTCAGCGCGGCCAGCAGGGGCGCCGACCAGTCCTGATGCACTCCGGCGAACGCCACCGTATCGACCAGGTCGATCTCGCCGGCAATCGCACCCTGCTGGATGAAACCGACGACTTCGTATCCCTTTTCGCGGGCCACGCGGTGGACGGCAAGCTCGAAGCCGTGGTCGGTGCCACCGGTGATCAGGATCTCCCGCTGGGGCGACGCCATCTGCGCGACCAGAGCGCGTGCTTCGTCCTCGACACGTGCTTCGGCGAACGGCGAATGGCCAAACTTCGAGAATCCGGACACGACGACAGGCCTGCGGTCCCCGATCAGCGTCTCGACGGCATCGAGCGTCAGGATGCGCTTGCCCTTGCGATGCAACTCGGCGACGAGCAGGTCGAAGTGCCGCCGCGGATCCTCGAGTTCCGAGCGTGCAACCGCTGGCTCGGGCCGCATGTTGGCAAGCGTTGCACGATCGACGAGCTGGTCACGGATATCGTAGCCATCGAAATACTTGGTGATGAGGAATCGCGTGGCGCCGCCGATCCGCGTCCTGCCGATGACCGTGTAGCTGTCCTGCCGCGTGACCATGCCGATCGGCGGTGGGCTGTTCGCCGAGACGCGGCAGGCGGTCGCGATGCCGCGCGAGGTCACCCCCCTGACCCGGATGCCACCGTGGACGTCGATGCTGATCGTCGAACGGACACCGGCGCGTCGATGCGAGGTATCCGCCATCAGCCTCAGGAAGCCGTCTGCCTTGAGCGGTCCCGGCAAGTCGCCGAAGGGCGAATGGCCAACGATTTCGGTGTCGATCCCGGCATCACGCAGATAGGCGATCGCCACCTCGTCGGGCACGCGAAAATTGCCGTGCTCACGCTGCCGGAAGGGGTAGATCAGGCTCACGTCGTTCATGAACAGCGCCCCGGAGCCGGCCCGCGCGGTCGCGTCCCAGATGGCATCGGCATAGCGGATGAAGCCGTCGGGAAAGCATGCCTGCCGACCCTGCGAACGGACGGCCCGCTCGACAAGAGCGATTTGCTGGCGCCCATAGGCGTTCAGCGCCATGATCCATTGACGCGCGTCAGCGACCCGGCCGGTGGCCCCCGGAACGAAGCCGATGTTCGACCGCGAGACGCCGCCATGGTCGATGAGCACATTGCCATGCACGATGGCGATCTGTCCCAGACGCAGGAACTCGAACATCGTCCCACCCGGCTGCAGCCGCGCGATGTAGTCATCGGCAGCCTCCTGACGCGACACGGGATGGCCGCGCATTTCAGCGAGCTCGCGCTGGTGGAACTCGAAGGCCTGCGAAGCGCCCTGCCGGGTCAGCCAGTAAGCGATGCGGCGGTCGAGACTGTCGCGCTCGCCCCGCTGGCACCCGCCACTCTCACCGCCCAGGGGCACCCCGGCCACGGCCGTGGTGTCCGCCGTGTCCGGCTGGCTGCGCAGCCAGGCTTCGTAATCCGGCGTCCCCAGCGCGAGACCCGGCAGATCACGCAGCAATGCGAGATTCTTGAGGTCCAGGTTGCCGTAGGCCCAGGCAACGCGATCGGGATGCCGCCGTTTGAGCGCGAGCAGCATCTCGACCAGGCGGATCGTGAACGGCCCCCGGTCCGTCACATCGCCAGCGAAGTACAGCCTGTCGTTCGGGTCGACGAAGTCCAGGGCACCACCGACGCAGCTCAGCCTGCCGGCATCGACCAGATCATCGATCGCGTCACGCCGGCCCTCGAGGTCGGTGACCACATGGGCGAACCGCCATCGGGCGTCGGGCGCCGACGGGCATGGGGACGGGTTGCTTGACGCGCACCCCGGTAGAGCGGCCGGGTAAATAATGTCCAGAGCTTGGCTGAGTCGGGTCGGGTTGCACGCGGATACGGATGCGTCCGACAAGGATAACAGGCGCAACCAGACTCCACCAGACGAACGAGCCGTGATCCCACAGCTGAAGTCGGCGATGGCGGCCAGTCAGCCGCAGGAGGCGATGTTCTCGAGTCCTGCGAAGGCAGTGCGAGGACGCCATGGAAAGCCGGCATCCGCGCCGCACGCGGCGCTACACCTGCCGGCGAAAATGCGCTACCTTGCACGGCTTTCGCAACCGACCGGCAGCCGCAGCGGCCGCCCGGTGAGGCTGAGAGGGCATGAGGACAGAAGCGAAGCGACGCCGAGCGACGATCATCGTCGAGGTCGATGGCAGCATCCTGCTGGTCGAGAACCGCGGCGGACTCGTCCTGCTGCCGGGCGGCGGGGTGCACGCCGACGAATCCCGGCTGCAGGCGGCGGCCCGCGAGCTGGCCGAAGAGACCGGCCTCGTCGCGCAGTCGCTGCTCTTCCTCTTCGACCACGAGTCGGCGACCAATCGCCATTCGGTCTTCTGGGCCGATGCGTCGGGAACAGCGCTCGCCGACGACGATGCGACCGCGCTGCATCTCTTCACTGCCGACGAACCGGCGCTGCGCGAGCGCATGTCGGCGGCGAGCCGGCAGATCGTCGAGCGCTT
>DDUX01000141.1:23815-24063 GCA_002345025.1 Candidatus Accumulibacter iunctus
CCCCCCCCCCCCCCCCGGACGCGCCCCCCCCCCCCCGCGGCCGCCCGGGCGCGGCGGGGGGGGTGGGGGGGGGGGAGCCGGCAGATCGTCGAGCGCTTCCTCGACCTGCCACGCGGCGCCACCGGCGTTCCCTGGCCGCCGGCAAGCGCGCTCGAATGAGGCGGGAGGAACGCCCGCCGAGCAGCCACAGGGAGACCGGGATGGGGGCGACGACGACGACCAGCGGCGGCCAGCTCGTGCGAGCCCGC
>DDUX01000154.1:0-95018 GCA_002345025.1 Candidatus Accumulibacter iunctus
GTCCTGCACCGGCTCGACGTCGCGCACCGCGACATCAAGCCGGCCAACATCCACCTCGGACGTGACGGCCAACTGCGCATCCTCGATCTCGGGGTCTCGCTGAGCCAGTCCGAGGACGAGGCGCCGGCTGGCAGCCCAGGAACCCCCAGCTACCGCGCTCCCGAACTCTTCTCCGGTGAGCAGGCGGGCGCCGCGCACGATCTCTACGCTGCCGGCGTCACGCTGTACCATCTGCTGACCCGCAGGTACCCCTACGGCGAGATTGAGCCCTTCCAGCATCCGAAGTTCGCTGCGCCACTGCCGCCGACCCGCTATCGCCCGGAGATTCCGGGCTGGCTCGAGAACATCCTGCTGAAGGCCGTCGCCAGGGACCCGGGGCATCGCTTCGAAACTTCGGAGGAGTTCCTGCTGGCCCTCGAACGGGGCGCCAGTCGGCCGCTCGGCCGGCCGCCGGCGACGCCGCTGGCGATGCGCAATCCGCTGCTGACCTGGCGCCTGACTGCGGCGCTGTCGCTGCTGCTCAATCTGCTCCTGCTGATGCTGCTGACCCGCTGACATTGGGCAGCAGGGCGTCGACGGGTTGCGGCTGCACGTCGTCCTCACAGCGGCCGGCAGGCTGCTAGAATTCGTCCTCATCCTTGCGCAGGGGCGATCATGCAGATCACCATCACCCGTCCTGACGACTGGCATCTCCACCTGCGAGATGGTGCCGCGATGGCCGCCGTGCTGCCGCACTCGGCGCGCCAGTTCGCCCGTGCCATTGTCATGCCCAATCTGCGGCCGCCGGTGACCACCGTCGCCGCTGCCGGCGCGTATCGCGCGCGCATCGTCGCCGCGCTGCCGGCAGGCGTGTCGTTTCAACCGCTGATGACGCTGTACCTCACCGACAGCACGTCGGCGGACGAGATCCGGCGGGCGGCGGGCGGCGGCTTCGTGCATGCGGTCAAGCTCTATCCGGCCGGGGCGACGACGAACTCGGACTCGGGCGTGACGGATATCGGCAAGTGCGCGGCCGTCCTCGCGGCGATGGAAGAGTGCGGGTTGCCGCTGCTCGTTCACGGCGAGGTAACCGATGCCGCCGTGGACGTCTTCGACCGCGAGAAGGTGTTCATCGAGCGCGTCCTGCAGCCGCTGCTGCAGCGCCATCCGCGGATCAGGCTCGTCTTCGAGCACATCACCACCAGCGAGGCTGCCGATTTCGTTCGCCGCTGCGGCGACAACGTCGCGGCAACGATTACCGCGCACCATCTGCTCTACAACCGCAACGCGATCTTCGCCGGTGGCATCCGCCCGCACCATTACTGTCTGCCGGTGCTGAAGCGGGAGCAACACCGGCAGGCCTTGCTGCGTGCAGCCACTTCGGGCAGCCCGAAGTTCTTTCTCGGCACCGACTCGGCACCGCATTCGCAGTCGAGCAAGGAGACGGCTTGCGGTTGTGCGGGCTGCTATACGGCGGCAGCGGCGCTCGAGCTCTACGCCGAGGCCTTCGAGTCGATGGCAGCCCTCGATCGGCTCGAAGCCTTCGCCAGCTTTCACGGTCCCGACTTCTATCGTCTGCCGCGCAACGCCGGCACGGTGACGCTACGGCAGGAAGAGTGGCTGTTGCCGGCTGCCTTTGCCTATGCCGACGGCTCGACGCTGGTGCCGCTGCGTGCTGGCGAGCGGCTGCGCTGGCGGTTGCTCGACTGATGGCAGCAGCTCCCTGGCGGGTTCTTCGAAGGAGATTGCCTGTGTCGTCGGGCAGACTGCTCCTGTCGCTGTTGCCCCTGCTGGTCGCCTGTTCGGATCAGCGTGCGGCTTTCGAAATCGACGGATCGCGACAGCACGCGCTGACGCTGATCCGTGTGCAGACCCTGCCCTGGGACAGGACTGCCAGGTACTCGATCGTCGCCGCGCGCATGCCGGACTGCCAGCGGCGGCACGAGATCGGTGCCGGCGGCGCCGACAGCCGGGTCGAGGTCTTCGCGCCCGGCAACGACGCCTGGATTCTCCGGCAGGGCAAGCGCATGTACGTCGTCGAGACCCGTACCTGCGAGGGCTTCGCGCGGCTTGAAGGGGAGCCGGAAGATGGCCTGGGCGCGCTGCAGGGAAGCTTCCAGTTGCGCAACGGCACGCTCGCCTGGGTCGGCGAGCCGGCGGGCGCGCCGCCCGCTACGGCTGGCGCGACTGTCGGCCAGTGAAGCGGGCAGGGCCGTCGTCGGCGGGTGGCCTGTTCGCGCCGCTGCTGCCGCTTTTCGATCTGCTACCGCTGGCGCCCGACCTCCCGGCGCTGGCTGTCCTGGGCGCGGCACGCGAGCTGCGCAACGCTGCCGGGCGGCGAATCACTTTCGTGCCGCCGCCTGCCGATGACCTCGACTACGAGACGCGCATCTGGCTGACCGGCGAGGTCGCCACCCGCCCGGACAACTGGCACGACTTCTTCAACGCACTGGTCTGGTTTGCCTTTCCGCTGACCAAGGCGGTACTCAACGCGCGCCATGCCGAACTGCGGCGGCAGCAGTCCACCCTTCGCTGCCGCGAGCGCGACACCTTGACGCATTTTGACGAATGCGGCGTCGCCGTCATCGCCGGCAATCCGGAGCTGCTCGATCTCGTGCGCGGTTTTCACTGGCGAAGTCTCTTCTGGGAACGGCGGAGCGAACTGTCGCACGGCCTGCGCTGCCTGGTCTTCGGCCACGCGACCTACGAGCAGTTGCGGCGACCATTTCGTGGCCTGACGGCCAAGGCTGTCCTCTACCAGGTGAGTCCGGACTGGCTCGACCAGCCGTTGGCGGCGCAGGTCGCCGATGTTGACCGCCGACTGGCAGCCGGGTTCGCTGGCCGCCAGTACCTGACGCCGCGCGTCTGGCAGCCGCTGCCGCTGCTCGGGCTGCCGGGTGTCACGCCGGAGAACGAAAGCGCCGATTATTATGATGACCAGTGGCAGTTCCGGCCCGGCCGCAGCCGCTGCCCGGTATAATCAGCGCGGGAAGTCGGTCAGGCAGCCGCTGGGCAAGAGGTGCAAACCTGGCGCCGAGAGGAAAGTCCGGGCTCCACAGAGCACGATGCCGGTTAACGACCGGGCACCGCAAGGTGACGGAAAGTGCAACAGAAAACAAACCGCCGATGTCCCGGCTCAGGCTGGGGCAGGTAAGGGTGAAACGGTGAGGTAAGAGCTCACCGCGGACGTGGTAACACGGACGGCACGGCAAACCCCATCCGGAGCAAGGCCAAATAGGGAAGCATATGGCGTGGCTCGCGCTGCTTCCGGGTAGGCTGCTTGAGCGTGCTGGTGACAGTACGCCTAGATGAATGGCTGTCCACGACAGAACCCGGCTTATCGACCGGCTTCCCATCCCCCCTTCACGATGATGGTCCGCGATCGCTGACCGTCAGCCGCTGCTTCCCCTTCTCGTAGTCGATTCCGGTCGTGCCGGGCGCGCGTCGCGTGCTCTTTTCGCGCGTCGGCTGCGAGCGCACAGGCGAGTTCTTCACAAAGCACTTTAACTACGAAGCTTTGAGTATTGTTTTATCGGCAAGATTGATTTTGAAGTGAATTTCAGGAGTCGCCGATAAGTGCTTGTCGTCATTGAGAAAAGTGGCGCATGACCCTTGCTTTGAAAGAATCTTTGGCTTAAAGTGGGGGCAAGTGGTACAAAGTGGGAAGTTTGCCGCCTCGGCGGCCTGCAGGCAAGGCAGAGGAAGATCTGGGTTGATGTTTCAGGGTGCGGCTGCGTTGAATCTTGATGCAAAAGGGAGGCTTGCCATTCCGGCGCGCTACCGGGATGCGCTCGCGTCTGCCGCCAATGGTCGCCTCGTCCTGACGGCGCATCCCCACCGCTGTCTTCTGCTGTATCCCGAGCCGGCCTGGGAGCCGATTCGCGACAAGGTGCTGGCGGCTTCGAGCTTCAATCCGCAGGCTGCCGCGATCAAGCGGCTGCTGGTCGGTAACGCCCGCGAAGAGGAAATGGATGCCGCTGGCCGGCTGCTGGTGGCTTCCGAGTTGCGCCAGTTCGCCCAGCTCGACAAGCAGGTCTGGCTCGTCGGTCAGGGCAGCCATTTCGAGATCTGGTCCGATGCCGGCTGGCAGCAGCAGCAGGAGGCCGTCTTCGCGTTGGGTGAGCAGTTTCTGCCTCCTGGTCTGGAAGACCTGGCGCTGTGAGCGCATCGCTGCAGCATCAGACCGTCCTTTTGCGGGAGGCGGTCGAGGCGCTGAAAATCGAGTCCGCAGGCAGGTACATCGACGGCACCTTCGGTCGTGGCGGGCACTCGCTGGCGATCCTCGAACGGCTCGGGCCGGAGGGCCGCCTGCTGGCGATCGATCGCGATCCGCAGGCCGTGGCTGCCGCGTCGGCGATCGGCGACCGGCGCCTGCTGGTCCGCCACCGGCGCTTCGGTGATCTGCGCGATGCCCTGCGGGAGGCTGGATTTGCCGTCGGCGACGGCGTCGATGGCGTTCTGCTCGACATCGGTGTGTCATCGCCGCAGCTCGACCAGGGGGAGCGGGGATTCAGTTTCCGCCATGACGCGCCGCTCGACATGCGCATGGACACGACACAGGGGGAGACGGCGGCACAGTGGCTCCTGCGGGCCAGCGTGCAGGAGATCACGGAGGTAATCAGGAACTATGGTGAAGAACGGTTTGCTTTCCAGATTGCAAAGAAGATTGTGGTTGCTCGGGGAGAGCGGCCGCTTGCAACCACGGGGGAGCTCGCCGCGCTTGTACGCGCGACCGTGCGCACCCGTGAGCCCGGCCAGGATGCGGCGACGCGTACCTTTCAAGCTCTACGGATTCATATCAATCAAGAACTCGAGCAGCTCGCGCTAGTCTTGCCGCAAGCGATGGCTGTCCTCAAGACCGGCGGGCGTCTGGTGGTGATCAGCTTTCACTCGCTCGAGGACCGCATCGTCAAGCGCTTCATGCGTTCGCAGGCGACACCGGACGCGGCGCCGAAGAGGTTGCCGCTGCGCGCTGCCGAGCTGCCACAGCCGACGCTGCGGCTGCTCGGCAAGCCGGTTCGGGCGGGCGCGGCGGAGGTGGCGGGCAATCCGCGAGCGCGCAGCGCCGTCATGCGGGTAGCGGAAAAGCTTGCCCTGAAGGCTGCCTGAGATGGTTCGTCTGAACGTCGTCCTGTTGCTCATCCTGGTGCTCTGCAGCCTTGGCGTGGTCACGTCGCAGCACAAGGCGCGCAAGATCTTTCAGGCGCTCGAAGCCGAGCAGGAGCACGCGCGGCAGCTCGAGGTCGAGCACGGCCAGCTGCAGCTGGAGCTTTCGACCTGGGGTGCGGCGCCGCGGATCGAGAAGATTGCGCGTGAGAAACTCAAGATGGGCACACCCGAGTCGCCGCGGGTGATCACTGCGACGTCGACCGGAGGAACCGCCAGATGATGCGTTTCAAGGGCAAGGTGGCGCACAGGTTCGCCGAGAATCCGCTGCTGCAGATGCGTTTGCCAACTTGGCGTTCACGCCTTCTCGGCCTGCTGATCCTCGGCTCCTTTGTCGTGTTGATCGGACGGGCGTTCTATCTCCAGGTTCTCAACAACGATTTCCTGCAGGAAAAGGGTGAGTCCCGCTATCGGCGGGACATCGAGATCAGTGCCTCGCGCGGACGCATCGCCGACCGGCACGGCGACGTTCTGGCCATTTCAACACCGATGAAGTCGATCTGGGCGGTTCCACAAGTCGCCCGCCTGACTCCGGAGCAAACCGTCCAGCTGGCGACGGTTCTCGAGATGGACCCGCGGCAACTGGCACAGAGGCTCGACACGGAGAAGACCTTCGTTTTCCTGCGGCGGCAGATTCCGCCGGCAGTGGCCGAACGTGTGGCGGCGCTCAAGCTGCCCGGGATCGGTCAGGACAAGGAGTACCGCCGCTTCTATCCGACCGGCGAGATGACGGCGCACATGGTCGGCTTCACCGGCGTTGACGACAAGGGTCTCGAGGGTGTGGAACTCGCGTTTCATGGCCAGCTTCTCGGTCAGCCTGGAAGCCGCAGCGTCATCAAGGATCGCCGCGGTCAGATCGTCGAGGACGTCGGTTCCATCAAGCTGCCGCAAGACGGCAAGGAAGTTCGTCTGGCGCTCGATTCGAAGATTCAGTATCTGGCCTACAGCCACCTGAAGCAGGCGATCAGCGACCACAAGGCGGCGGCAGGTGGCGTCGTTGTGCTCGATGTCCGCACCGGCGAGATCCTGGCTCTGGCCAACTTGCCGACCTACAACCCGAACAACCGCGATGGTCTGTCCGGCGCCCAGTTGCGCAATCGAGCGGTAACCGACACCTTTGAGCCGGGTTCGACGCTCAAGCCCTTCACCATTGCCCTCGGGCTGGAGAGTGGCAAGGTCCGCTTCGACACGATCATCAACTGCGCGCCGGGTCGGCTGACGATCGGCAACCGGACGATTGCCGATGCCCATCCGCACGGTGCGCTGACGGTCGCGGAGGTGATCCAGAAATCGTCAAACGTCGGGTCTGCCAAGATTGCCGCCATGCTGCCCTCGCAGAAAATGTGGGAGATGTTCGACGATGTCGGCTTTGGTCAGGTGCCGCGCCTGGGCTTCCCTGGTGAAGTGACTGGTCGGGTGCGCCCATGGAAGAGCTGGAAACCAATCGAACAGGCGACGATGGCTTACGGCCATGGCATTTCGGTATCGCTGATCCAGTTGGCGCGTGCCTATTCCGTCTTTGCCCGCGACGGCGACCTGGTGCCGCTGTCGCTGACCCGGGTTGAGTCGTCGATGCCGCACGGCGCCACCGTCTTCAGTCCGCAGACCGCACATGCCGTACGGGTGATGCTTGAAATGGCTGTCCAGCCGGGCGGCACGGCTCCCAAGGCACAGATTCCCGGTTACCGTGTGGCCGGCAAGACGGGCACGGCGCACAAGCTCGAAGGCGGTCGTTACGCCAACAAGTATGTCTCGTCCTTTGTCGGCTTTGCCCCGGTCTCGGACCCCCGCCTGATCATCGCCGTGATGATCGACGAACCGCGTGCCGGCCAGCACTATGGTGGTGCGGTTGCGGGGCCGGTGTTTGCCGCCGTGATGGCCGGTTCGCTGCGGACTCTCGGCATCGCGCCCGACGCACCACTGGTAGTCGCGCAGACGCCGAAAAGCACGGCGCCGACCGTAAAGGCGAGGCTGTGAGCGCACAGGGCACGCTGATGCGCCGCGACGCGACCAGTGACGTTCTGGCGCAACTCGGCGCACTCGGCGTCCTGCCGAGCGGTGTCAGCGACGATAGCCGCCAGGTCGTTCCCGGTGACCTCTTTCTGGCCTATCCGGGTGATCTTGCCGATGGCCGCCACTACATCGCCGAGGCGATTGCCAATGGCGCTGCTGCCGTTCTCTGGGAGGCGGGCGCCGCCGGATCGGCCACCTTCGCCTGGCGCAGCGAGTGGCAGATCGCCAATCTGCCGGTCAGCGGCCTTCGCCAGTTGTGCGGCCCGCTGGCCCACGCCGTCTGCGGGCGCCCGAGCGAGCGTCTGTCGCTGGTGGCTGTCACCGGCACCAACGGCAAGACCAGCGTCACGCAGTGGATCGGCATGAGCCACCCCCGGACATGCGCGATCATTGGCACGCTGGGCGCCGGTTTGCCGGGCCAGTTGGTCGAAACCGGCTTCACGACGCCCGAGGCGACGACGCTGACGCGCTACCTCGCGGCGTTTGCCAGCGGCGAAGCCCAGGCATGTGCGCTTGAGGCGAGTTCGATCGGCCTCGCCGAAGGGCGTCTCGACGGAGCCCGGATTGACGTCGCGGTGTTCACCAATCTGACTCGCGATCACCTTGATTACCACCGGAATATGTCGGAATACGCACAGGCCAAGGCGAAGCTGTTCACCTGGCCGCGGCTGCGCCTGGCGGTATGCAACCTCGACGACCCCTTCGGGCGCGAGCTGGTGCACCTGACGACGGCCAGCAAGATCGTTGCCTATACGCAGGAGGGGCGCGGCGCCGACCGGCAGGGAACGATCAGCGCCGAGGACGTCGAGGAAACGATCGGCGGCCTGCGCTTCCGGCTGTGTGCGCCGTGTGGACGGGCGCTGGTCGAGACCGCGCTGCTCGGTCGCTACAACGTCGCCAATCTGCTGGCCGTTGCCGCCGTTCTGATTGACGCCGGCCTGACGCCGCAGGCGGTCGCTGAACGCTTCGCCGGCTTGCAGCCGCCGCCCGGACGCCTGGAAAGGGTCGGTGGCAACGAGCAGCCGCTGGTGGTGGTCGACTATGCCCATACCCCGGACGCCCTGGAGAACGCGCTGCGCGCTCTGCGGCCAGTGGCCGACGCGCGCGGTGCCGGGCTGACGGCCGTCTTCGGCTGCGGTGGCGATCGCGATCCCGGCAAGCGCCCGCTGATGGGTGAGGTCGCCAGCCGCTGTGCCAATCGCGTCGTCCTTACCAGCGACAATCCGCGCGGCGAGAATCCGCAGGCGATTGTCGACGCGATTCACGTCGCCGCTCCGGCTGCCGAGGTCATCGTCGATCGTGCCGAGGCGATTCGCCGCACGATTCTCGCGGCGCACCCGGCCGAGGTCGTGCTGATCGCCGGCAAGGGGCACGAGCCATACCAGGAGATCGGCGCCGTGCGGCGGCCATTTTCCGATGTCGCGCAGGCGCGCGCGGCGCTGCTCGCCCGCCAGGAGATGGCTCGATGAACGGCATGATGGACTTGCAGGCTGCGGCACACGCGACCGCCGGTGGCCTCGTCGGCGACAACTGCACGTTCAGCGGCGTGTCGACCGACAGTCGGAGCATCGCCGCCGGTGAGCTTTTCGTCGCCCTGCGCGGCGATCATTTCGATGGTCACCACTACGTCGCGTCAGCGCAGGCGCGTGGCGCCGCCGCGGCCGTGGTCGCCGGCGACGCCGTCGACAAGCTGCGGTCAACCGGTTTGCCGCTGATCGTCGTTGCGGAAACGCGCTTGTCGCTGGGTGCGCTGGCGGCGGACTGGCGCAGCCGCTTCACGCTGCCGCTGATCGCCGTTACCGGCAGCAACGGCAAGACGACGACCAAGGAGATGATCGCCAGCATCCTGCGGGCGGCTCATGGAGACACCGTGTTGTCGACCCGGGGCAACTACAACAACGAAATCGGGTTGCCGCTGACCCTGTTGCGGCTGCACGCCGGCCATCGCGCGGCGATTCTCGAGATGGGAATGAATCACCCGGGCGAGATCGCTTACCTGGCGGGAATCGCCCGTCCTGCCGTTGCCGTCGTCACCAACGCGCAGCGGGCCCATCTCGCAGGCATGGGATCGGTGGAAGCGATTGCACGCGAGAAGGGCAGCATCTACTCGGGGCTCGACGAGAACGGTGTGGCGGTGTTCTGCGCCGACGACCCTTGGGCCGATCTCTGGCGGGAGCAGAGCCTGGGTCTGCGGCAGATGACTTTCGGCCTCGAGCTGCCAGCCGACGTCAGCGGCAAGGTCGCGCTGCATGGCCTCGACAATCGGCTGCTGCTCGGCTTCGCGGGCGACGAGGCCGAGGTCGTGCTGTCGCTGCCCGGTCGCCACAACGCGCGCAACGCGCTGGCGGCAGCCGCTGCCGCCCTTGCGGCGGGGGTCTCCCTGGCAACCGTTCAGGCCGGGCTGAACGGCTTTCGCGGTCTCCAGGGTCGGCTGCAGCTCCGCCAGGCCCTGCACGGTGCGCAACTGCTCGACGACAGCTACAACGCCAATCCCGACTCGGTGCGTGCCGGCATCGATGTTCTCGCCGCAACGATCGGCAAAAAAATCTTCGTGCTTGGCGACATGGGCGAGATCGGCGAGATGAGCGGGCAGTTCCACGACGAGATCGGCGGCTACGCCAAGAGCCAGGGTGTCGATCGCCTGTTTGCCCTGGGCGAGGCGAGCGCTCTCGCCGCGCACAACTTCGGTGCCGGTGGCGAACATTTCACCCACCTCGCGGATCTCATCGAGGCGCTGCGTGGCGCGCTTGCGGCGAACACCACCGTGCTCGTCAAGGGATCGCGCTTCATGCGCATGGAACGTGTCGTCGAGGCGATCTGTCCGCCGACCGGGGGGGGTGCCTGATGCTGCTCTGGTTGTCCCAGTGGCTGGCCCAGGACGTGCGGGCCTTCAACGTCTTTGGCTACATCACCCTGCGCACGGTGCTGGCGGCAATGACCGCGCTGATCATCTCCTTTATTGCCGGTCCGCGACTCATTCGCTGGCTGGCAGCAAAGAAGATCGGTCAGGCGGTGCGCAACGACGGTCCGCAGACGCACCTGATGAAGTCGGGGACGCCGACCATGGGTGGCGCACTGATCCTGATCGCGATCCTCATCACGACGCTGCTCTGGGGTGACCTCGGCAACCGCTACGTCTGGGTGGTCCTGATCGTCACCGTCGGCTTCGGCAGCATCGGCTGGTACGATGACTGGCAGAAGGTGGTCCACCGCAACCCGCGCGGATTGGCGGCGCGCTGGAAGTACTTCTGGCAGTCGGCGCTCGGACTCATCGTCGCGCTTTACCTCGGCCTGACGGCGAGCGGTCCGGCGCAGCTCGAGCTCATCGTCCCGTTCTTCAAGACCGTCGCCTATCCGCTCGGGCTGATCGGGTTCATCGTCCTCAGCTATCTCGTCGTCGTCGGCACCAGCAACGCCGTCAACCTGACCGACGGGCTCGACGGTCTGGCGATCATGCCGACAGTGATGATCGCCGCTGCGCTGGCGATCTTTGCCTACGTTGCCGGCAACGCGGTCTATGCCAGGTATCTGCTCGTGCCGTACGTTCCGGGAGCCGGTGAGCTGGCGATCCTGCTCGGGGCGATGGCCGGGGCAGGACTCGGCTTTCTCTGGTTCAACGCCTACCCGGCCGAGGTCTTCATGGGCGACGTCGGTGCGCTGGCACTCGGCGCAGCGCTCGGCACGGTCGCCATCATCGTTCGTCAGGAAATCGTGCTGGCGATCATGGGCGGCGTCTTCGTTGCCGAGACCCTCTCCGTCGCGGCGCAGGTGCTGTTCTACAAGATGACCGGTGGTCGACGCATCTTCCGCATGGCACCGCTGCACCATCACTTCGAGCTTGGTGGCTGGAAGGAGACGCAGGTCGTCGTTCGATTCTGGATCATCACCATCATGCTGGTGCTGGTCGGTCTGTCCACCCTGAAACTGCGTTGAGATCGCGCTGAAGATGGAACTGCAAGGGAAACCGACACTGGTCGTTGGTCTTGGCGAGAGCGGCCTGGCGATGCTCAGGTGGCTGGCGCGGCAGGGTGCGCGGCTGCGCGTCGCCGATACCCGGGAGGCACCGCCGCAGGTCGACCTGTTGTGGGCGCTTGCGCCCGACGCGCCGCTGTTTGCCGGTCCGCTGCAGCGCGAAGCCCTTGCCGGCATCGAGCTGATTGCACTTTCGCCTGGTGTGCCGGTGGCCGAGCCGCTGATCGCCGAAGCGATGGCGCGTGGCGTGCCGGTGGTCTCGGAGATCGAGCTCTTCGTCTGCGGCTTGCGGCAGCTCAGCCCGCAGGCGCGGCTGATCGCCATCACCGGCAGTAACGGCAAGACGACGACCACTGCGCTGACCGGCGCGCTCTGCCGTGCCGCCGGCCGCAACACCGCCGTCGCCGGCAACATCGGCCCGGCAGCGCTGACGGCGCTGCTCGAAGCCCTCGATTGCGGACGGCTGCCGGACACCTGGGTTCTCGAGCTGTCGAGCTTTCAGCTCGAGACCACCTACACGCTCGATGCCGATGCAGCCACCGTGCTCAACGTCAGCGAGGATCACCTCGACCGCTACAGCGGAATGGCAGCCTACGCCGCGAGCAAGGCGCGCATCTTCCAGGGGCATGGCGTCGCGGTGCTCAATCGCGACGATCCTCTGAGCCTGGCGGCCCTGCCAGCGGGACGGCAGGCGCTTACCTTCGGCTTCGGCCCGCCGCCCCGGGTCTCCGACTACGGCATCGAAGAGGGCTGGATCGTCCGCGGCAACGAGCGGCTGATCGCCACCACCGGTCTGCGCCTGGCCGGCAGGCACAACGTCGCCAACGCGATGGCGGCGCTGGCCCTGTGCGAGGTGATCGGCATCGATCCGCGTGCCACGCTGCCGGCGCTGGCCACCTTTGGCGGGCTCGCACACCGTCTCGAGTGGATTGCCGAGATCCATGGCGTCAGCTACTACGACGACTCCAAAGGGACCAACGTCGGCGCGACTCTGGCAGCCGTCGAGGGTCTCGGCCGTCCGCTGGTGATCATTCTCGGTGGCGACGGCAAGGGGCAGGATTTCCGCCCGCTGCGTGCTGCCATCGTCCGCCACGCCCGTGCCGTGGCGCTGATCGGCCGTGCTGCTGACGCCATCGCCGATGTCCTGCATGGGTGTCAGTTGCCGCTGCGCCGCTGTGCCGACATGGCCGAGGCCGTGCACTGGTGCGCCGACCAGGCGCAGGCCGGCGATGCGGTGCTGCTCTCGCCGGCCTGCGCCAGCATGGACATGTATCGCGACTACGCGCACCGCGCGAGCGTGTTCGTGGATGCCGTACGCGGCATCGAAAGAGAGGCTGCCTGATGTTGCGTACCCTCGACACCCCCCGCCGTCTACCTTCGGAAATCGATCTGGCGCTGCTCTGGAGCACCCTCGTCCTGCTGGTGATCGGCATGGTCATGGTGTACTCCGCGTCAATGGCAACCGCCGAGGCAGCCCGCCAGACCGGCAACCAGTCGAGCTACTTCCTGATCCGCCATGGTGTTTTCGTGATCGTCGCACTGGTCGCCGCCGGAATGGCTTTTCAGGTACCGATGGCAACCTGGCAGCGCTGGTCACCGTGGCTCTTCGTCGCCGGCTTCGTGCTGCTGGCCCTGGTGCTGATCCCCGGTGTCGGCCGCGAAGTCAATGGCGCGCGCCGCTGGCTGTCTCTCGGGCTGGTCAACCTGCAGCCTTCCGAGTTGATGAAGCTGTTCGCCGTCCTCTATGCGGCGGACTATACCGCGCGCAAGATGCCGTACATGCATGACCTGAAGAAGGCCTTCCTGCCGCTGGCCAGCGCCATGGTCGCTGTCGGCGTGCTGCTGCTCAAGGAACCCGACTTCGGTGCCTTCGTCGTGATCATTTCGATCGCCATGGCCATCCTCTTTCTCGGCGGCATGCGGGCACGTCTCTTTGTCATCCTGATCGTTGTCCTGGCGGTCGCCTTCGCCGCCCTGATCATCGTTTCTCCCTATCGCCGTGATCGCATCTTCGGCTTCATGGACCCCTGGGCCGACGCCTTTGGTCGTGGTTACCAGCTGTCGCACGCCTTGATCGCCTTTGGTCGTGGCGAGATCTTCGGTGTCGGTCTCGGGGCGAGTGTGGAGAAGCTCTTCTACCTGCCCGAGGCGCACACCGACTTTCTCCTCGCGGTGATCGCCGAGGAACTCGGTTTCGTCGGTGTCTTGGTAGTGATCCTGCTCTTCGGCCTGCTGATCCAGCGAGCCTTTGCGATCGGCCGCCAAGCGGTCGCCCTTGAGCGCTACTACTCGGCGCTGGTGGCGCAGGGGGTCGGCGTCTGGCTCGGCGTGCAGGGCTTCATCAACATGGGCGTCAACATGGGTGTCCTGCCGACCAAGGGCCTCACCCTGCCGCTGATGAGCTTCGGCGGCTCCGGCATTCTGGCCAATTGCATTGCGCTCGCTGTGCTGCTGCGGATCGACTGGGAAAACCGCCAGCTGATGCGGGGAGCCAAACTGTGAGAACCCTGCTGGTCATGGCCGGCGGTACCGGCGGCCACGTCTTTCCCGGTCTGGCGGTCGCCGACCTGCTGCGCCAGCGCGACTGGCGTGTCGTCTGGATGGGGGCGCCGGATGGCATGGAAGCGAAACTGGTGCCGGCGCGCGGTTACGAGATGGCCTGGGTGCGCTTCGCGGCGCTGCGCGGCAAGGGCCTGCTGCGCAAACTGTTGCTGCCGCTGCACCTGTTGTCCGCTTGCTGTCAGGCGTGGCGGGAGATCCGCCGCGTGCGGCCGGACGTGGTGCTCGGCATGGGCGGCTATGTCAGCTTCCCCGGCGGCCTGACCGCCGCCCTGTTCGGCTGGCCGCTGATCATTCATGAGCAGAACTCGATCGCCGGCCTGGCGAATCGGGTTCTTGCCCGCTGGGCGAAGCGGGTTGCCTGTGGCTTTCCGGATGCGTTGCCGCGCGGTGTCTGGGTGGGCAATCCCCTGCGCCCGGAAGTGACCGGCCTGCCGGCACCCACAGTACGCCTCGCCGGCCGCGGCGCGCCGCTGCACTGGCTGGTTCTCGGCGGCAGCCAGGGGGCAGCGGCACTCAATGAGATGGTGCCGCGCGGGCTCGCCATGCTTGGTGCCGGAGAACGGCCGCAGGTGGTCCACCAGGCTGGTGAGAGGCATCTCGAGCAGTTGCGGCAGAACTACGAGGCCGCCGGTGTGCAGGCCCATTGTGTGGCCTTCATCGACGACATGGCGGGTGCCTACGAGTGGGCCGACCTGGTGATCTGCCGCGCCGGCGCACTGACCGTGGCCGAACTGGCGGCGGCCGGCGTCGCCAGCGTGCTGGTACCGTTCCCACACGCCGTCGACGACCATCAGACGCTGAACGCGCGCTTCCTCTCGGCAGCCGGAGCTGCCCGCCTGCTGCCACAGGATCAGTTGAGCCCGCAGGCGATCGCCGAACTGCAGCAGTACACACGCGCCGAACTGCAGTCGATGGCCGAGAAGGCGCGTGCCCTGGCCAGGCCGGACGCGACGGCGACACTGGCCCGCATGTGTGAGGAGCTTGCCGCGTGAAGCACAAGGTCAAGAGCATTCATTTCGTCGGCATCGGTGGCGCCGGCATGAGCGGTATCGCCGAAGTCCTGGCGAATCTCGGCTTCACGGTCAGCGGTTCGGATCTGGCAGACAGCGCGACGACCAGGCGACTTGCCGCGCTCGGTGTCCGCACGCTGGTTGGCCATGCCGCCGAGAACGTCAGCACGGCCGACGCCGTCGTGATCTCGTCAGCGGTCAGGTCCGACAACCCGGAGGTCATCGCTGCCCGCGCCCGCAAGGTGCCGGTTGTGCCAAGGGCGCAGATGCTCGCCGAGCTGATGCGGCTGAAGCATGGAATCGCTGTCGCCGGAACCCATGGCAAGACCACCACCACCAGTCTGGTGGCCTCGATTCTCGCCGAAGGCGGCATGGACCCGACCTTCGTCATTGGCGGCCGTCTCAACGCTGCCGGCGCCAATGCCCGGCTCGGCTCGGGTGACTTTCTCGTCGCCGAGGCCGACGAGTCCGACGCCTCGTTCCTCCTGTTGTCGCCGGTGTTGTCGATCATCACCAATATCGACAGCGACCACATGGAAACCTATGGCCATGACTTCAGTCGCCTGAAGCAGGCCTTCGTGGACTTCGTCCAGCGCCTGCCGTTCTACGGTGTCGCGGTGCTCTGTGCCGACGACGCCAACGTGCGCGAGATCATGCCGCTGGTCAGCAAACAGATCGTCACCTACGGCCTCGATCCGGCAGCCAACGTATACGCCGAGAACGTTGCCGCCGTCGACGGCCAGATGCATTTCGCTTGCGTGCGGGTCAATGGCAGCGTCAGCCGGCTGCCGATCAGGCTCAATCTGCCGGGTCGCCACAACGTCCTCAATTCGCTGGCAGCGATTGCCGTCGCCAGCGAACTCGGGGTGGCCGATGCCGCGATCGTCAAGGCGCTGGCCGAGTTCCGCGGTGTCGGCCGCCGCTTCCAGCGCTACGGCGAGCTGCCGCTGCCGCAGGGCGGGAGCGTCACGCTGGTTGATGATTACGGGCATCACCCGGTCGAGATGCGCGCGACGCTTGCCGCCGCGCGCGGCGCCTTTCCCGGGCGCCGCCTGTTGCTCGCCTTCCAGCCGCATCGCTACACGCGTACGCGCGACTGCTTCGATGACTTCGTCAAGGTGCTCAGCGGCGTCGACGCGCTGGTGCTCGGCGAAGTCTATGCTGCCGGCGAACAGCCGATCGTCGCTGCCGATGGCCGTGCGCTCGCCCGTGCCCTGCGCGTCATCGGCAAGGTCGAGCCGGTCTTCGTCGACAACGTTGCAGATCTGCCACAGGCGATTCGCGATGCCGCGCGCGATGGCGACGTGGTGATGACGATGGGTGCCGGTTCGATCGGCACGGTTCCCGGCAAGCTGCTGGCCGGCTAGGGGAAGAGCGATGAACATCAGCGATTTCGGCAAGGTTGCGGTACTCTTTGGCGGCCGCTCGGCCGAGCGGGAGGTCTCGCTGAGCAGTGGCGCACGCGTTCTCGCGGCACTGCAGCGCCAGGGAGTCGACGCGCAGGCCTTCGACCCGGCGACGCGCCGGCTCGAGGATCTCACGGCATTCGACCGCGCCTTCATCGCGTTGCACGGGCGCTACGGCGAGGACGGGACCATCCAGGGTGCCCTCGAGCTGATGGGTGTTCCGTACACCGGCAGCGGCGTGATGGCCTCGGCGCTGGGAATGGACAAGTGGCGGAGCAAGCTGCTCTGGCAGGCAGCGGGCCTGCCGATCCCGGACTGCGTGGTTCTCGAAGCCGGCAGCGACTTTGCTCGCGTCGAGGCCAAGCTGGGACTGCCGCTCTTCGTCAAGCCGGCCTGCGAAGGTTCCTCGATCGGTATCAGCAAGGTCCGGCAGGCCGGACAACTCGGCGCCGCGCATGCGGCAGCAGCCCGCCACGATCCGCTGGTACTCGCCGAACGGGCGATTCTCGGTGGCGAGTACACGGCCGCGATTCTCGGCGATGAGGCGCTGCCGATCATCAAGATCGAGCCAGGCAGCGACTTCTACGATTACGAGGCCAAGTACTTCCGCGACGACACGGTCTATCGCTGCCCATGCGGGTTGCCCGAAGAGCGCGAGCGTGAGCTGCGGGCGCTGGCGCTGAAAGCCTTTCGGGTGCTTGGCGGGCGCGGCTGGGGGCGGGTGGACTTCCTGATGGACGAAGCCTGCGGCGGTCGCGCCTACCTGCTCGAGGTGAATACATCGCCGGGCATGACCGACCATTCACTCGTGCCGATGGCTGCTCGCGTCGCCGGCATCAGTTACGACGAACTGGTGCTCCGCGTGCTCGCGCTTGCCACCCTGGGATGAACGATGTGGCACAAACCACACCTCCTGAAAGCCATTGCCGACCTGCTCTTTCTCGCTGCTGGGGCAGCCCTGCTGGTGGCTGCGGTCGTCTGGGGCTCGTCACGTCTGCGGCTGTTTCCCCTCGCAGAAGTGCAGGTGATGAGCGAACTGCGGGTCGTGCAGCGGCAGCAGATGGAGGAAGCGATGGCCGACCTCTTGCGCGGCAACTTCTTCACCGTCGACCTCGAGGCGCTGCGGCGAGCGCTCGAGGAGCTGCCCTGGGTGCGCCGCGCCGAGCTGTGGCGCAAGTGGCCATCGCGTATCGAAGTCCGCATCGAGGAGCACAAGGCGGCTGCCCACTGGGGAGACGGCAACGGCGAGCTGGTCAATACCTTCGGCGAAGTCTTTGCTGCTTCGTTGCCCGACGAGCAGCGGCTTCCCCGGCTCAGCGGACCAGGCGGTACCGCGCGCGAGGTGCTGCGGCGCTACGGAGAGTTCGCCGAGTTGCTCAAACCGGCCAGACTGCAGCCCGCGCAGCTGAGCCTGTCAGCGCGCCTGGCCTGGGCCGTCAGGCTGGAGGACGGGATGCTGGTTGAACTGGGCCGCGAACAGGCAAAGGCGCCGATTCGCATGCGCCTGCAACGCTTCGTCGACCACTACCCGAACATGGCGGACGCCCGACATGGGCGGCCCGTCGCGGTGGACATGCGGTATCCAAACGGTTTCGCATTGCGCTTTGCAGCCAGTGCGGTTCAAGAAGTCAAAGGAATGAGATGAGCAGGGATAGCAAGGATCTGATCGTTGGACTCGACATCGGCACTTCGAAGATTGTTGCCCTGGTTGCCGAAGTCACTCCCGAGGGGCGCCTCAACGTCATCGGCATGGGCTCGCAGGAATCGAGGGGGCTGAAAAAGGGCGTCGTGGTCAACATCGAGGAGACCGTCGCCACCATCTCGCGCGTTCTCCAGGAAGTCGAGTTGATGGCCGACTGCAAGGTACGCGACGTCTACACCGGGATTGCCGGCAGTCACATCCGCAGCTTCAACTCGAACGGAATGGTGGCGATCAAGGACAAGGAAGTCACTCCGATGGATGTCGAGCGCGTCATCGAGACCGCGCGGGCGATGCCGATCCCGGCGGACCAGGAGATCCTCCACATCCTGACGCAGGAATTCATCATCGACGACCAGGATGGCATTCGCGAGCCGATCGGCATGAGCGGTTTCCGCCTCGAGGTGAAGGTGCACATCGTCACCGGTGCGGTTTCGGCGGCCCAGAACATCGTCAAGTGCGTGCGCCGCTGCGGTCTCGAAGTCAATGATCTGGTCCTGCAACCGCTGGCTTCGAGTTGCGCGGTGCTTTCGGATGACGAGAAGGACCTCGGCATCTGCCTGATCGATATCGGTGGCGGCACGACCGACCTGGCGGTCTGGACCCAGGGGGCGATCCGTCACACCTCGGTGATTCCGATTGCCGGCGACCAGGTGACGAACGACATCGCGATGGCGCTGCGCACGCCGACGCGCGAGGCGGAAGACATCAAGCGCAAGTACGGCTGCGCGCTGGCGCATCTCGCGGACCCCGAGGACGTCCTCGACGTCGCCGGGGTCGACGACCGTCCTTCGCGCAAGCTGTCGCGGCGGGCGCTCGCCGATGTCATCCAGCCGCGGGTCGAGGAACTCTACGAACTGATCCAGGCGGAACTGCGCCGCTCGGGTTTCGAGGATGTCCTGTCGTCCGGGATCGTCCTCACCGGGGGTGCTTCGGTGATGCCGGGGATGATCGAGCTGGGCGAGGAGATCTTCCACATGCCGGTCCGCCTGGGCGTGCCGAAGTATCAGGGGGCGCTCGCCGATGTCGTCCAGAGCCCGCGTTTCGCGACCGCCTGCGGTCTGTTGCTCGAAGCCCACACGCAGCGCAAGCGCGGTCTCAAGGTACGCGAGACGCGCGATGTCAAGCAGGTGTTTGGTCGCATGAAGTCGTGGTTCGAGAAGAACTTCTAAGCCTGTCAGCGATGACGAGAGGCGTTCATTTGGCAGTTGGTAAACTTTTTTAGCAGAGGAGGCGACAATGTTTGAAATCATCGACAAGGAACAGAATGAGCGGGATACGGTGATCAAGGTGATCGGCATCGGCGGTGCCGGCGGCAACGCCGTCGATCACATGATCCGCGAGGGCGTAAACGGCGTGGACTTCATCACCGCCAATACCGACTCGCAGGCGCTTGGCCGCAGCATCGCCCTGCAGAAGCTGCAGCTCGGCAAGACCGGTCTCGGCGCCGGTGCCAAGCCGGAAGCCGGGAAGAGCGCAGCGATCGAGGAGCGTGAGGCGATCGCCGCGTCGCTGCAGGGTGCGCACATGGTCTTCATCACCGCCGGCATGGGCGGCGGCACGGGCACCGGCGCGGCGCCGATCGTTGCCGAGGTGGCGCGTGAACTCGGGGTGCTGACGGTTGCCGTCGTGACCAAGCCGTTCGCCTTCGAGGGCAAACGTCTGAAAGTGGCTGAAGTCGGGATTTCGGAGCTGCAGAAGCACGTCGACTCGCTGATCGTCATCCTCAATGACCGGCTGATGGACGTCCTCGGTGAGGACGTATCCATGGACGAAGCCTTCCGTGCGGCCGACAACGTGCTGCGCAACGCGGTCGGCGGCATCGCCGAGATCATCAATTTCCCCGGGCTGGTCAACGTCGACTTCGAGGACGTGCGGACGGTCATGGGCGAAATGGGAATGGCGATGATGGGGTCGGCAAACGCAGCCGGCGTCGACCGGGCGCGGATCGCTGCCGAGCGCGCCGTTTCGTCGCCGCTGCTCGAAGGCGTGAACCTTTCCGGTGCCAAGGGTGTGCTGGTCAACATCACGGCCTCGCGGTCGTTGAAGATGAAGGAAGTCAACGAAGTGATGAACACCGTCCGCGCGTTTGCCGCCGACGACGCGCACATCATCTTCGGCGCCGTCTACGATGAGCAGATGGGCGAGGAGATTCGCGTCACGGTGGTCGCCACCGGCCTCGGTCAGGCACAGGCGAAGCAGCGGCCGTTCGAGGTGATCCGCAACGTCGAGCGCCAGGGAACCGGTACCGACGGACCGTTCGGCGTCGGCGCAATCGACTACGCCTCGCTCGATCAGGTGCCGGCAATCGTCCGCAAGGGCCGCAGTGCGACCGTCGAGGCGCTGGCCAACAGCGGCGTCGACCGCTACGACATCCCGGCGTTCCTGCGCAAGCAGGCCGACTGAGCCGGTATCCCCCCACTCCTCTGCGGGAGTCGGCGTCTGTCCAGGCCCACCGGCCTGTGCTAGAATCAGCCGATTCCCTCTTTTTTTCAGACACATGTTGAAGCAACGAACACTCAAGGCGGTGGTCAGTGCGGCTGGCGTCGGGCTCCATTCCGGCATCAAGGTGAACATGCGCCTGCGCCCGGCTGCTCCAGGAACGGGCATTGTCTTTCGCCGTATCGATCTCGATCCCGTGGTTGACCTGCCGGCATCGGCATTGCTCGTCACCGACACGCGCATGTGCTCGTGCGTCGAACGTGACGGCGCCAAGGTCGGTACCATCGAGCACCTGATGTCGGCTTTTGCCGGCCTCGGGGTCGACAACGTTTTCGTCGACATCGATGCTGCCGAGCTGCCGATCCTCGACGGGTCGGCATCGCCCTTCGTTTTCCTGATCCAGTCGGTTGGTATCGAGGAGCAGCCGGTTGCCAAGCGCTTCATCCGCATCAAGACGCCGGTCGAAGTGCGCGAGGACGATCCCGCTGGGGAAAAATGGGCCCGGCTCGATCCCCATGACGGCTTCCGGCTGTCGTTCTCGATCGGCTTCAACCACCCGGCGATCGATCGTACCGGGCAGCAGGTGACCATTGATTTTGCCGAGCACTCGTACGTGCGTGAGGTGGCGCGGGCGCGTACCTTCGGATTCATGCAGGAGGTCGAGTGGTTGCACGAGAACGGCCTGGCACAAGGGGGTGGCCTCGAAAACGCCGTCGTGCTCGACGAATATCGCGTGCTCAACGCCGACGGCCTGCGTTACAACGACGAGTTCGTCAAGCACAAGGTCCTCGACGCGATCGGTGACCTCTACCTTCTCGGTCATCCGCTGCTGGCGGCGTTCAGCGCGCACAAGTCGGGACACGCTCTGAACAACCTGCTCGCCCGCAAGCTGCTGGCCAGCCCGGAAGCCTGGGAGTATGTCAGTTTTGAAAACAGCGAACTCGCGCCGCGGGCCGTAGCGCGCTGGCTGGCAGCGCCGGCGTTCTGATCGCATGTGGCTGCTGCGCCTGCTCGCCGTCCTGACGGTGCTGGCAGTGGCCGCCGGGCTCGTGCTCTTCGTCTGCACCCGCGACAGGCGCTACCTGAGCTTCTCGTGGCGGCTCTTTCGCTACTCGCTGCTCGTCGCGCTGCTGGTCTTCGCGCTGATGATCATCGAGCGGGTCGCCGTCATTCCTGTTTAATGTGAAAGTCGCATCAGCGACTCACGAATCTCCCTTCTCCCGCGCGCGGGAGAAGGGCCGGGGATGAGGGAAACGGTCATGACTTTCATCATCCGGGGTATCTCGACAGTCATGACCGTTAGCCGAACGCGCCAGAAGATGCTCGACCGCCTCGCGCAGGGGCGACGCGGGCAGTGATTCGCGCAGGGCCGCGAGCCGTTCGCGGCTGCCGGCAGTGAGCGGCTCGCGCTGCGGATTTCTTGCCGGGGCGGGTGGCTGAACGGCGTGAACCCGGATCTGCAGGCCACGGCAATCGATACCCCGGTGCGTGAGTTCGCCCGCCAGTGTCGGTGCCAGTTGGCGCAGTTTCGCCGCCACCGCCCCGCTCTGCGCGTGAATGACCAGCATGCCCGACTTGAAGTTGGCTACGCTGCTGGCCTGCGCGAGGTGCGACGGCGCGACGTTGCGGTAGATTTCGCCCAGGCGCAGCAACAGCTGCGCGTGCGCCATGACCTTTTCGGCACCATCGGGGGCTGCGAGAAAGCGCTGCAGGGTGTCGGCCATGCGGTAGGGCTTCAGCGAAAACGGAGCGGCCATGCTAACCCTTCTGCCCGGAACCTGGCAATCGCCGCAGCCGCAGCCGACCAGCGCAGCCGGTCACGGTGCCGGCGGCAGCGACGGCTGCCGGGGCGCGCGCTCATAGACGACGAAGTCGAAGTCGGGAGCGTTGTCGTCACTGGCGGCAGCCAGAGGATTGACCCGGCCAGCCCGGCGCGACACCTCCTGCCATTGTCCGGGTGGCAGCTCGGGGAAGAAGGCATCGCCCCGGGCTTCAGCGGCAACCTCGGTCAGGTAGAGGCGTTGGGCCATCGGCAGGGTCTGCCGATACAGCTCGGCGCCGCCGATGATGAACACCTCGCCGGCGGTGCGCGCGAGATCGAGTGCCTCGGCGATCGACGTTGCCGGGCTGGCGCCGCCGGGGCGGTAGGCAGGATTCCGGCTGACGACGATGTTGTGCCGACCCGGCAGAGGACGAAAGGCATCCGGTAGCGATTCCCAAGTCTTTCGGCCCATGATCACCGGCTTGCCGCTGGTCGTCGCGCGAAAATGGCGCATGTCCTCAGGCAGGTGCCAGAGCAACTGCTGCTGTCGGCCGATGACCCGGTTCCTCGCGACGACGGCAATCAGCGAGATCATCACGACGGTCTAGACGGCGACGGGTGCGGCGATGTGCGGGTGCGGATCGTAGCCATCGAGTTCGAAGTCGTCGAAGCGGAAGCCGAAGAGGTCGGTGACCGCTGGGTTCAGCCGCATCTGCGGCAGATGGCGCGGCTCTCGCGTCAATTGGCGGCGCGCCTGTTCGAAATGGTTGCTGTACAGATGTGCGTCGCCGAGGGTGTGCACGAAGTCGCCAGCGCGATAGCCGCAGACCTGCGCCAGCATCAGCGTCAAGAGTGCGTAGGAAGCGATGTTGAAGGGAACACCGAGAAAGATGTCGGCGCTGCGCTGGTAGAGCTGGCACGAGAGGCGCGGGCGCCGGTCGTCGTCGGCAGCCGCTGCCGGTGCGACATAGAGCTGGAAGAGTGCATGGCACGGCGGCAGCGCCATCCGCTCGACGTCGCCGGGGTTCCAGGCGGTGACCAGATGCCGGCGCGAGTCGGGATGGTGCCGCAGTCCGTCGACGAGTTGGACCATCTGGTCGATCTGGCGGCCGTCGGCAGTCTGCCAGTGGCGCCACTGGTGGCCATAAACCGGCCCGAGATCGCCGTTGGCGTCGGCCCATTCATCCCAGATGCGAACACCGTTCTCGTGCAGGTAGCGGATGTTCGTCTCGCCGCGAAGGAACCACAGCAGCTCGTGGATGATCGAGCGCAGGTGAAGTCGCTTGGTTGTCAGAAGGGGGAAACCGGCGTCCAGGTCGAAACGCATCTGCCAGCCGAATACCGAGAGCGTACCGGTGCCCGTACGGTCGCCCTTCACGCAGCCCCTGTCCAGCACGTGCTGCATCAAATCCAGATACTGCCGCATGTTTCGTGTCTGTCGATCGCCCAGCCGGCATTGTAAGCGATGGCGGGGCGCGTGCCCGTTTCCTGGTAGCGGCCGCGACGTGGCGTCGGGATCGCGTGCGTCCGCCGCGCGGATTGCCGGCATGCATTACAATGGTGCGTCTCCCCTTGGCGATCCGTGACGAGGCTGGCTCCTTGATGATTCTGAACCTGTTCCCGCAGCGTCCCGACCATCCGCTGGCCGATGGCAAGGAGTTGAAGCGGATCATCGCCGAACTGCTGGTTGAGAGGCCGGGAAACGCCGTCGACGAAGTGACGAGCTGGTTCGAATCGCTCAAGCATGCCAGCAACTTCCGCGTCGATCGTTACTTCGATGTCCTGCGCCAGCTCGATGAGGCCGCCCAGCCGCATCTGCGTCGGCTCGCCCGGGACTATGTACAGTCGCCCCACCTGTCGCCGGCCGAGCAGGGGCGCATCTGGACGCGCTGCCACGCTTTCTGGAGCGAGGTCGCGGCGAGCTATTCCCTGTGTCTGGCGCGTGCGCGGCTCAACTCGACGAGCAAGGGCAGCGAGGCACTGAAGGCGTCTCTGCCGCTGGCGGAAGCGCGCCTGCTGGCAGCACGCCGCTGCCAGCTCAAGTGGCGCGCCTACCGCTATGTCGCGGCCGGCGCCGAGCTTTGGCAGAGCCTGGGTGCGAGCTGTCTGGCTGCGGAGCAGGCTGGCTACGCGCAGAAGTCGCTGCAGCTCTATCCGGGACAACACGGACTGAGCAACGTCCAGCAGCAGTACATCCACGCGCTGGTCCTAGGCGCATCGTCGATGGACGGCCTCGCGCCGGAGCAGATCGAACTGGCGGATCGGTTGATCGCTCACTTTCTGTCCGCTTTCGTCCTCGCGGCAGTGCCACGCTCGGATAGTGTCTATTGGGTCGACGCCGCCACCGGCGACCCGCCGGCACCGCTGAGCCGTCGTCCGGCCGTACTGCGGCCCAGCCTGCGTTATCTCTCTCCCGGGCCGGCACTGGCGGCGCTCAACGAGCTGATCCACCGTGTCGAACATGGAGAGCTGCCGGCCGATCTCAACCTTGGCGGCGAGTATCCGCCGAAGGTAGTGCTCGCGGTGCTGCGCCACCTGCGTCCGTACTGGGCGCTGCAGCCACCACAGCGGCGTCACCGGCGACACGCCGTCAGGACGCAGATGACCGTGCTCGAGGGCTTCGAGCAGTGCTACATGGTCTTCGCCGGGGCCACGCTGCACCTGCAGGGGGACGCCGCCCGGCAACAGTGGCTGGTGGACAACATCAGCCTTGGTGGCTTTCGGGCCCTCCTGGACGCTTCGCCCGAGGGCAGCGTCCGGCTGGGCGCCCTGCTCTGCATGCAGGCGGAAGGGGCTGACAACTGGCTCCTCGGCGTTGTCAGGCGACTCGGAGTGCTGCCGGATGGCGTTGCCAGCGTTGGCGTGCAGGTACTTTCGCGGCGAGCGAGAAGCGTCGATCTGCGGCCACGGCGCAGCGGTTTTGCTGCCGCGGTGGCCATCCCCGGCATCTGCCTCGGTGAACACGGCGACGCGGGCGTGCTGCGAATCGTCCTGCCGCCGGGCGGTTTCCAGGTGCGCGAAAGCCTCGACCTGAGCCTGGATGGCCAGCTCAGTGTGCTCGTCCCGCTGGAAGTCGAGGAAGGTGGCGCCGACTTCGAGATTGCCCTCTTTCGCCAGCAGGGGGGCGCCTGAGCCGGACCGGCATCAGGCGGCTGGCGATCGCTGCGCCGATTTCGGCCGGAAGGCCTTGACGATCTCGGCGCGCGTCTCGATGTAAGGGCCGCCCAGCAGGTCGATGCAATACGGAATGGCGGCAAAGATGCCGTTGACCCGCACGCTGCCATCGGCGGCCCTGAGCCCTTCGAGTGTTTCGCGGATCGCTTTCGGCTGCCCGGGCAGGTTCACGATCAGCGCTTGGCGACGGATGACCGCGACCTGGCGCGAGAGGATCGCTGTCGGCACGAAGTTCAGACTGATGCGCCGCATTTCCTCGCCGAAACCGGGCATCAGCCTGTCGGCAACGGCCAGCGTCGCTTCCGGAGTCAGATCGCGAGCGGCGGGTCCGGTGCCGCCGGTGGTCAGCACGAGATGACAGCCGACGCGGTCGACGAGGTCGATCAGTGTCTGCTCGATCGACCCGCGATCATCGGCGATCAGGCGTCGCTCGCTTCGCCATCGACTGCTCAGGGCAAGGCGCAACCAGTCGTCGAGAGCCGGTAGCCCCTGATCCTGGTAAACGCCCTGTGAAGCGCGATCACTGATCGACACCAGGCCGACCAGGAGTTCCTCACTGCTGTCCATCGTTCCCGTCACTGTTCGCTGCGACCCTTTCCTGTTCGATTTCCCGCAGCAGCCGAAACAACGCGCGATAGCTGCGTGGTGCTTTGCCCTGCGCCTGCTCGGCGAGCGCTGCCCGCCGCAGCGAGCGAAGCTGCTGCAGGTCGGCCGACGGCGAGCGGCCGGCGATGGTGAACAGCAGTTGCTCATCGGCGAGCAGTTCGCTGCGCAGGCGCTCGACGCGGTGCAGCAGCGCCGTCTCGTCGGCGGACTCGCCGCGCGCCGCCGCCAGGACCTCGCGAATCGGCTGTGGGTCCACATCCCGCATCAGGCGGCCGATATACTGCATCTGCCGGCGCCGTGCGTCGTCGTGACGCGCCATGCTGCGCGCCTGGTCGATCGCCAGCCGCAGGTCGTCGGGCAGCTCGACCTGGCGCAGGCGGTCGATGGGCAGCGCCACGAGTTCCTCGCCGAGTCCCTGCAGTTCGGTCATGGCGCGCTTGCGCTGCGTCTTCGACGGCGGTTGCGGATCTTCCTGGGAATCGGCTGCTGTGGTGTGGCTGTTCATTGGCGCTGTGCGATGGTTGTCGAGGGCGGCTGGTCGGCCGGGCGGCTGCGCCGTGAGCTGCTATGATAACGGCTTTTCCCGCCGGCCAGACCCCATGTCCCGTTCAGCCCCGCCCGCCAGCAGCGAATCACGCTTCAGTCACAGCCTCGACACGTTGCGGGAACTGGCGGGCGATGTCCTCGCGCACGCCGCCAAGCAGGGAGCGAGTGCTTGCGAGGTCGATGTGTCGACGGGCTTCGGGCAGTCGGTAAGCGTGCGCTGCGGCGAGGTGGAAACCATCGAATACAACCGGGACAAGGGCGTCTCGGTTTCGGTCTACCTCGGCCAGCGCAAGGGACATGCCAATACCTCCGACTTCTCGCTCAAGGCGGTGCGCGAAACCGTCGAGGCGGCGCTGAACATCGCCCGTTTCACCGCCGCCGATCCCTGCGCCGGTCTGGCTGACGCTGCGCTGCTGGCGACTGGCGCCGGCAGCCAGCCGGACCTCGACCTCTACCACCCGTGGCTGCTTTCGGTCGAAGATGCCGTCGCGATCGCTCGCCGCTGCGAGCAGGCAGCCTTCGCCGTCAGTCCCGCGATCAGCAATTCCGAAGGCGCGACGGTGTCGATCCAGGAGGGGCAGTTCGTTGCCGCCAACAGCCTGGGTTTCATCGCCGGCTATCCGAGTTCGCGCCACTACCTGTCGTGCTCATTGATCGCCGGGACGAACGACGGCATGCAGCGGGACGACTGGTACGAGGTCGCTCGTGATCCGCTGGCGCTCGGATCAGCCGAGGCGATCGGCGAGCGCGCGGCGCAGCGTGCGCTGTCCCGTCTCGGCGCGCGCAAGATCAGAACATGCAAGGTGCCGGTGCTGTTCGAGGCGCCGCTGGCCGCATCGCTGATCGGCAACTTCGTGCATGCGGCGAGCGGCGGCAGCCTCTATCGCCGGACTTCCTTCCTCCTCGACAGCCTGGGCAAGCGCGTCTTCTCGCGCAAGCTGCGCATCAGCGAGCGGCCGCATCTGCCATGTGCTCTCGCGAGTAGCTACTTCGACAACGACGGCGTCGCCACGCACGACCGCGAAGTGGTCGACAACGGTCGCCTGCAGGGCTACTTCCTCAGCGCCTACAGCGCCCGCAAGCTCGGCATGCAGACGACTGGCAACGCCGGCGGCTGCCACAACCTGATCGTCCGCCCGGGCAAGCGCGACCTGCCGGGGCTGCTGCGCAAGATGGAGCGCGGACTGTTGGTGACCGAGCTGCTCGGGCAGGGGGTGAACTATGTGACCGGCGACTACTCGCGCGGCGCTGCCGGCTACTGGGTCGAAGGAGGCGCCATCGTGCACCCGGTGGAAGGCGTCACGATTGCCGGCAACCTGCGCGATATGTTCAGGAACATCGCGGCGGTGGGTGCGGACGTCGTCGTTCGCGGTTCGAAGCAGGTCGGTTCGATCCTGATCGAACAGATGAAGGTGGCTGGCGATTGATTCGTCACGCCGACGGTGGACCGCTGGCGGCGCCTGCACCGGCAAGTCCTTGTTTCACGCACGGCTGCTTTGGCTATAATCGCCGTGCAACTCGCTGACAACAAATCCTACAGGAGACAAAATCGTGGAAAGACGGTCCTTCTTGAAAAATGCTGGCGCCGGTCTGGCTGCCGGTACCATGGCCATGCCGGCAATCGCCCAGAATGCGCCGACGATCAAGTGGCGGCTTGCTTCGAGCTTCCCGAAGAGCCTCGACACCATCTACGGTGGTGCCGAAGTCATGGCCAAGCGGGTTGCCGAAGCGACTGGCGGCAAGTTCCAGATCCAGGTTTTCGCCGGCGGCGAGATCGTTCCCGGGCCGGCCGTCTTCGATGCGGTCAAGGACGGCACCGTTGAAATGGGGCATACCGTCTCCTACTACTTCTTCGGCAAGGACCCCACCTACGCGCTGGAGACCGCGGTCCCCTTCGGCATGACCAATCGCATGATGGACGCCTGGATGCGCCATGGCAACGGCGCCAAGCTGCTTGGCGAGTTCTTCGCCAAGTCGAACATCATGACCATTCCCTGCGGCAACACGACGACGCAGATGGGCGGCTGGTACCGCAAGGAAATCAAGACAGTGGCTGACCTCAACGGCCTGAAGATCCGCATCGGCGGCTTCGCCGGCTCCGTTCTCAGCAAGCTCGGCGCCGTGCCGCAGCAGATTCCGGCTGGCGACATCTATCCGGCGCTCGAGAAGGGAACGATCGACGCGGCCGAGTGGATCGGCCCCTACGATGACCAGAAGCTCGGCTTCAACAAGGTCGCCAAGTTCTATTACTATCCGGGATGGTGGGAGGGCGGTCCGCAGGTGTCGGCCTACGTCAACCTGAAGAAGTGGGCAGAGTTGCCGAAGGAGTACCAGACCATCCTGCAGATCGCCTGTGCCGATGCGCACGTGGACATGGTCGCCAAGTACGATGCCAGGAATCCGACGGCGCTGAAGCAGCTCGTTGGCTCGGGAACGCAGTTGAAGCAGTTCCCGAAGCAAGTCGTGGACGCCTGCTACAAGGCCGCAATGGAGCTTTACGCAGAGACGTCGGCGAAGAACGCCCAGTTCAAGAAGGTGTACGACGACTACAAGAAGTTCATGGACGACCAGATCCTCTGGTTGCGCGTTGCCGAGGGTTCGTACACCAACTACATCTTCAGCAAGCGGTAGGACGTCCTTGCCGCGCGCAGCGGCTACCGGCTGCGCGTTGCCGGAAGGGGTAGAGAAAGGGGACCGGGGCACTTCGCCCCGGTCCCCTTTCTTTGCTGCAGCATCCCGGCGACCCCAGCCCGTCGGGCTGACATCAGGGCTACTTGGTCTGCTCCTGCTTCATCGCGTCGCGGATGGCCTTGCTCGCCGCATCGTCGGCGTCGGCTGCCGCGTCCTTGGGCGCTTCCAGTCCGGGCGGGGTTGCCGGTGTGCCGTAGTCTGAGCTCGGCATCTCGATCTGCACCGAATCGAGATCGACCTTGACGTCCTTGTCGAGGCCGAAGGTGACCAATTGCGGAAAGAAGATGAGGATTGCGACCATGATGATCTGGATGCAGACGAAGGGGATTGCCCCCCAGTAGATGTCAGTCGTCTTGACCGCGGCCGGCGCCACCGATCGCAGGTAGAAGAGCGCGAAGCCGAACGGCGGATGCATGAACGAAGTCTGCATGTTCACCGCCAGCAGCACACCGAACCAGATCAGGTCGATTCCCAGCGCCTGCGCGACCGGTCCGAGCAGTGGCACGACGATGAACGAGAGCTCGAAGAAGTCGAGGAAGAAGGCGAGCAGGAAGACGAGCACGTTGACGACGATCAGGAAACCGACTTCGCCGCCGGGCAGTCCGGTCAGCAGGTGCTCGACCCAGCGGTGGCCATCGACGCCGTAGAACGTCAGCGAGAACACGCGAGCGCCGACGAGGATGAAAACGACGAAGGTGGTCAGTTTGGCGGTCGTTTCCATCGCCTGCCGGAGCAGGCTCCAGCTCAGTCGCCTGCGCGCCAGCGCCATGATCAGTGCGCCGGTGGCACCCATCGCGCCGCCTTCGGTCGGCGTTGCGATGCCGAGGAAGATCGTCCCGAGGACGAGAAAGATCAGGAACAGCGGTGGCAGCAGCGTTGTCAGCACGCGCATCAGCAGTCTGGCGCCGTGCAGGGTGCGTGCCTCGGCTGGCAATGCAGGTGCCCAGCGCGGCTTGAAGATGGCGACGAGGATCACGTAGCCGACGTAAAAAACCGTCAGTACCATGGCGGGCAGAAAAGCGCCCTTGTACATGTCGCCGACCGACTTGCCGAGCTGGTCGGCCATGATGATCAGCACCAGCGATGGCGGAACGATCTGCGCCAGCGTTCCCGAAGCGGCGATGACACCGGTGGCGAGCTTGGTGTCGTAGCCGTAGCGCAACATGATCGGCAGCGAGATCAGCCCCATCGAGATGACCGACGCGGCGACGACGCCGGTCGTCGCGGCGAGCAGCGCGCCGACGAAGATCACCGCCAAGGCGAGGCCGCCGCGCAGCGGCCCGAAGAGCTGGCCGATGGTGTCGAGCAGGTCCTCGGCCATCCCCGAACGTTCGAGGATCAGTCCCATGAAGGTGAAGAACGGGATCGCCAGCAGCGTGTCGTTGTTCATGATGCCGAAGATGCGATCCGGCAGGGCCTGGAAGAGCTGCGGTCCGAGCAGCCCGAGTTCGATGCCGATCAGGCCGAAGAAGATGCCGTTGGCTGCCAGTGCGAAGGCGACCGGGAAGCCGACGAGGAGGAAGAGGACCATCGAGGCGAAGATGATCGGTGCCATGTTGGCGATCAGGAAATCGGTCATCAGATCTCTCCCTTCTGCGCCTTGATCGCCAGCGCCAGCTCTTCCTCAGGTGTCGGCTTGTGGCCCTTCTCCGTCGGGTCGGGGCAGAGACCCTGGAGGAAGCCGAAGCGCTTGATCAGCTCCGAGATCCCCTGCAGAACCAGCAGGAAAAAACCGATCGGCACCAGCAGGCGGACCGGCCATACGGCCAGGCCCCCGGCGTTGCTCGACTGTTCATTGCTGTGCAGGGCGAGGAGGAAGATCGGCCACGACATGTACATGATGGCGATCGCCATCGGCAGCAGGAAGAAGATGATGCCGAAGATGTCGATCCAGGCCTGGCCGCGGCGACTCAGCCGGCCGGCGATCAGATCGATTCGCACATGTTCGTTGCGCATCAGCGTGTAGCCGGCGCCGAGCAGGAAGATCGCCGAAAACAGGTACCACTGGATCTCGAGAAAGGCGTTCGAGCTGTAGTTCCAGACGTAGCGCATCACCGCGTTACCGGCGCCAATCAGGGTGACGACCAGGATGAGCCAGATCAAAGCCTTGCCGACGCGCTCGGTGAGGGCGTCGATCAGGCCGGAGAGCTTGAGCAAAGCGTTCACGGGTGTTCCTCCATAAGCGAGCGAAGCTGCCTCTCCTCCTTGCCCCGATCGCTTGCGCCTTGCCTCGTTACGGGCAATTCATCGGGTGCTGCCGCCGTACCCGGATGCCGCTGCGAGCCGCGGAACTCCGAGATGTTCGATTATGGCACATCTTTGCCCCATGCAAACGTGCTCGCGGTCACCACGAGGATTCCCGCGCCGCAGAACAAATAAGCCGGTAAATCATGAGGATGGACCTTCGCCGGCGACTTCTCCGGCAAGCGTTGCGCGGCTGCCGCGCAGCCTTGTGAGCACCGGGGGCTGTTTCTGAAGCAGCCGGAGCCAGCTTGGCACGGGTGCCGGCGTGCGCCGCGGGCGCGGCCAGGCGAGCACCGGGACCGCAGCATGCGGCCCCCGGCGCCCCGCTAGAAAAAGCGCCACCCGACGTAAAGACAGGCGATCGCGACGTGGCCCAGCATCAGCGGAAAGGCGATCATCGTGTAGCGCGCGAAGTGGAACGGGATGCCGTTGCGTTCGGCGATGCCGGCGACGGTGAGGTTGGCGCTGGCACCGATCAGGGTTCCGTTGCCGCCCAGGCAGGCGCCCAGCGAGAGGCACCACCAGAGTGGCACGAGTGCGTCACTGCCACCGAACGCGGGGGCCATCGACTTGATCAGCGGGATCATCGTCGCCACGAACGGGATGTTGTCGACGATTGCCGACAGCACTGCCGAGGCCCAGAGGACGCTCATGCCGGTGCGGGTGAAATCGCCGCCGGTGGCGGCCAGCAGCCGGTCGGCCAGGAGCTGCAGCAAACCCGCATGCTCGACGCCGGCGATGACGATGAACAGGCCGACGAAGAAGAAGATGGTGATCCACTCGACTTCGTTGAACACCTTGACCACCGCTGCCGACTGCTCCTCGGCGGACTTGCCGAGGTTGTCGAGCATCAGCAGCAGTGCCGCACCGGCGATGCCGATGGTGCCGGAGTCGAGGCCGAGCGTCCGTGCCATGACGAAGGCGGACATCACCAGTGCCAGGACGAGTGTCGCCAGGCGCAGCAGGCGTGGATCGCTGATCGCCTGCCTTTCGTCGAACTGCATCACACGCGCGCGCAACTCGGGCGAGGCCCGCAGCCGCCTGCCCCAGATCAGGTGCATCGAGACGACATGCACGACCAGGATGACGACGACGACGGGCGCCAGGTTGAGGACGAAGTCGTTGAACGTCAGTCCGACCTGGCCGCCGATGAGGATGTTCGGCGGATCGCCGATCAGCGTCGCCGTGCCGCCGATGTTCGACGCCAGGATCTGCGAGAAGAGGAAGGGGTAGGGATTGACCTTCAGCGCCTCGGTGATGATCAGCGTCACCGGCACGACCAGCAATACCGTGGTGACGTTGTCGAGCAGCGCCGAGACGACGGCGGTGACCGCCGCGAGCATTGCCAGAATGCCGGCCGGGCTGGCCTTGACGAGCTTAGCGGACCAGATCGCGAGATACTCGAAAATGCCGCACTTGCGGGTGATCGAGACGATGATCATCATGCCGACGAGCAGCCCGATGGTGTTGAAGTCGATGCCGGCGACTGCCTGCTCCTGTGTCAACAGACCGAACATGATCATCAGCATGGCGCCGAGCAGGGCGATGATCGAGCGGTTGAGCCGCTCGCTGATGATCACGCCGTAGGTGACGATCATCACCACGGTCGACAGCCAGAGCGGATCGAGCCCGAAAAGCACGGTCGAGGTCGTCGCATGCATCATCTCATCCTCCCGAGGCGGGCCAGCACATCCCAGACCGAGACGATTCCGATGAGCTGGCGGTGCTCGACGACAGGCAGGATGTTGCGCTGCCGGTGGAGATAGAGCATGGCGTTCATCAGCGTGCTGTCTGGCCCGATCACCGGCACCTCGGGGTCGATGTGCCGGCTGACCGGATCGTCGGCGACGGCGTCGATCCGCTCCTGCAGATTGGCCAGGGTGTCCTGCATGAAGCTCCCCTGCAGGCGGCTCAAGGGATGCTGCGCATCCTCCAGTCGGAGCACGCGCGGCATGGCGAGGGCGATCAGCCGGCTGCGCGGCAGCATGCCGACGTAGTGGCCATCATCTTCGGCGACCGGCAGTGCCGGCAGGCGGTGGTGGACCATCGCCTGCAGGGCGGCGAGCAGCGGGTCCGTGGGTTTCAGCACGACCGGTGGTTGCGACATGACCGATCGACAGAGGTTGTCGGCATCAGGTTTCATGATTCTCCTGGAGTCGGGAAAGAGGCTGGGTGGGAACGTTGCCGCGGCGCCGCGAGGGTCGGGGCGTGTCCGTCGACTGGTGCCGGGAAGCATCCCGGACGTACGGACTGCAGCTTGAGCGAGGTCGTTGCAGGCAGTATGCCGAGGCCGTCGCGTGGCTGTCAACCGCTCGCGCCGTGGTCGCGCGCGGCAGCCGGGCTGATCCGATAGCAGGCGGCATAGAGTGCCGGCAGGAAGAGCAGCGTCAGCAGCGTGGCGACGATCAGCCCACCCATGATCGCCACCGCCATCGGGCCCCAGAAGACGCTGCGTGTCAGCGGGATCATCGCCAGGATGGAGGCGGCGGCGGTCAGCATGATCGGCCGGAAGCGGCGCACGGTCGAGCCGACGATCGCCTCCCAGGGCGGCATGCCGGCCTTCCGGTCCTGCTCGATCTGGTCGACCAGAATCACCGAGTTGCGCATGATCATTCCGGAGAGCGCGATGACTCCGAGGTTGGCGACAAAACCGAAGGGAACCTGGAAGATCAGCAATGCCGCTGCCACGCCGATCAGTCCGAGCGGTGCCGTCAGCAGCACGAGCAGCATGCGGCCGACGTTCTGCAACTGGATCATCAGCAGCGTGATGACGCTGACCAGCATCAGCGGCATCACCGCCTTGATCGAATTCTCGCCCTTCGCCGACTCTTCGGTGGCGCCCCCGGCCTCGATGCGAAAGCCCGGCGGCAGGCGTTCACGCAGCGGGTCGAGCAGTGGATCGATGCGCGCCGTCGCGGCGGGCGCCTGCATGCCGTCACGGATGTCGGCGCGCACCGTCACCGTCGGCAGCCGGTTGCGGCGGGCGATCACCGGCTCTTCGAGTTCGTAGCTGATCTTCGCCAGTTGCGCCAGCGGCACGTAGCGGCCGCTGCCGGTGTGGATGTTGATGTCGGCCAACGCCGAGATGCGGGCACGCTCGTCGCCGGCGGCGCGCGCGACGACGTCGATCAACTGGTCGCCCTCGCGCATCTGGGTCACCGCGATGCCGGTCAGCATCGAGTTGAGGAAGGCGGCGAGTTCCTGTGAGCTGATTCCCAGGGCGCGCGCGCGGTCCTGGTCGATGTCGACGCGGATCGACTTGCCGAGTTCGTTCCAGTCGAAATTGACCTCCTTCAGGTGCGGGCTGCCGCGCATCACCGCGGCCACCTCGGCCGCCACCCGCCGCAACTCGCCAATGTCCTCACCGGAGACGCGGAAGACGACCGGGAAACCAACCGGCGGGCCGTTCTCGAGGCGCAGCACCCGCGTGCGCAGGCCGCTCCATTCGCCGCCTTCGTCGGCGAAGCGTTGCTCGAGGCGGCGCCGCAGATCCTCGCGTGCCGCGATGTCGTGCGTCGTGATGACGAATTGTGCAAAGCCGTCGTTGAACAGTTGCTGGTCGAGCGGCAGGTAGAAGCGCGGGCTGCCGTTGCCGACATAGCTCGCGTAATGGCGGATCGAACGCGCCATGTCCGGCTCGGCGAGGAGTTCCTCGACGCGCCGGGCGTAGGCCTCGGTTGCTTTCAGCGATGAGCCGTTCGGCAGCCACAGGTCGACCAGCACCTCGGACCGGCTCGAGGCGGGGAAGAACTGTTTCTGCACGCCGAGGCTCAGCCCGGCCAGGGCGGCCACGAAAGCCAGCAGCGTCGCGCCGATGACCAGCCAGCGATGGCGCAGACACCACTCGACACTGCCTCGCACGCGACGATAGAACGGCGTCTGGTAGGGATCCGCGCCATGCTCTGCCGCCGCCCGTTGCAGCTTCGCGGCGTCGAGCACGAGATAGCCCAGATAGGGGGTGAAGACCACCGCCACCACCCAGGACACCAGCAGGGCGATGCTGACGACGGCGAAGATGGAAAAGGTGTACTCGCCGGCACCCGAGCGGGCGAGGCCCACCGGCATGAAACCGACGGCGGTGATCAGCGTGCCGGTCAACATCGGAAAGGCGGTCGAGGTATAGGCGAAGGTCGCGGCGCGGAAGCGATCCCAACCCTGCTCCATCTTCACCACCATCATCTCGACGGCGATGATTGCATCGTCTACGAGCAGCCCGAGGGCAATCACCAGGGCGCCGAGAGAGATGCGCTGCAGATCGATGCCGAAGGCGTACATGAGCAGGAAGGTCACCGCCAGCACCAGCGGGATCGACAGCGCGACGACGGCGCCGGTGCGCAGGCCGAGGCTGATGAAGGAAACCACGAGGACGATCACCACCGCCTCGGCGAGCGACGACATGAAGAGGTTCATCGACTGGCGGACGATCTCCGGCTGGTCGGCGACGACATGCAGGTCGATGCCGACCGGCAACTGCCGCTGCAGGCGTTCGCGTGCGGCGTGCAGCCGTTCGCCGAGCCGGATCACGTCGCCACCGCGGTTCATCGCGATGCCGATGCCGATCGCATCGTGTCCCTGCACCCGCATGCGCGGCGTCGGCGGATCGGCGAAGCCACGCTCGACGCTGGCGATGTCCCCAAGGCGGAAGAGGCGACCGGCGGCCTGGATGCCGATTTCGCGAATGTTTTCCACCGACTCGAAGTCTCCCGAGACGCGGATGCGAACGCGGTCGGAAGGTGTCTCGTAGAAACCGGAGGGAGTCATCGCGTTCTGCCGCTGCAGGGCATCGAAGATGGCGAGCGGGTTGAGCCCGAGCGTTGCCAGCTTGGCGTGCGACACTTCGATGTAGATCCTCTCGTCCTGCACGCCGAACAACTCGATCTTCTTCACGTCCGGCAGCTGCCGCAGTTCGCGGCCGATGCGGTCGGCTTCGCGGCGCAGGGCGGCGAGGTCGAAACCGTCGCCGGTGAGCGCGAAGATGGTGACGAAGGTGTCGCCGAACTCGTCGTTGAGGAAAGGGCCGACGACGCCCTGCGGCAGCGTGTGCCGCATGTCACCGATCTTCTTGCGCACCTGGTACCAGGAATCGGGGACTTCCTTCTTCGGCGTGTAGTCCTTCAGCAGCACGGTGATCAGCGACTCGCCGGGCCGCGTCTGCGAGCGCAGCACGTCGACCCACGGTACTTCCTGCAGTTTCTTCTCGATGCGTTCGGTGATCTGCAACTGCACTTCCGGCGCCGTCGCTCCCGGCCACAGCGTGCGCACGACCATCGCCTTGAAGGTGAAGTCCGGGTCCTCGGCGCGGCCGAGCCGGAAGTACGAGAAGACGCCTGCGAGCATCAGCACGACCATCAGGTAGGCAACGAGCGAGCGGTGGCGCAGCGCCCACTCGGAGAGATTGGGCGGCGTCATCGCGCCGCCGGATCGGCCGCGCGGCTGCCCGGCGGCGTGCCGCGGCGGTCGGGTTGCTCGATGACGCGCACGCGTTCGCCGCTGCTCAGCTTGTGCACGCCGGCGACGACGATCCGCTCACCGGCGGCGGCGCCGCTGGCGAGAATCGCGCTGTCCTCGCGGTAGGCGGCGATGGCGACCGGCCGCAGGCTGACGATCTGATCCGCGTCGACCACCCAGAGGGCCGGTTGTCCCGCGTGCTGGAAGACCGCCGTCAGCGGCACGCTCAGGCGGCTGCTGCCTTCCTGGCGCAGGAAGCGGACCGTCGCCGTCATGCCGAGCAGGACGCGGGCATCGGGCTGGCGGATCGCCACCCGTGCCGCATAGGTGCGTGTCACCGGGTCGGCCACTGGCGACAGCTCTCGCAGCGTTCCGGCGTAGTGCGCCTGCGCGTCGGCCCAGAGGCTGATTTCGGCGGCGCCGAGCGAACGCAGCTCGGGCATGCGCGCCTCGGGAATCGAGATCGCCACCTCGAGCGTGTCGGCGCGCGCCAGGCGCATGATGGTCTGGCCGGCGGCCACCACCTGTCCGACCTCGCCGGTGATCAGGCCGATGACGCCGGCCTGGTCGGCGCGCAGCACGGTGTACGAGGACTGATTGCGCGCCAGTTCGGCCTGTGCGCGGGCCGCCCGGTAGGCGCTTTCCTTGCCGTCGAGCGCCGCCTGGCTGACGAAGTTCTGCGCGCGCAGATGGCGCCAGCGCTGCACGTCGGCAGCGGCGAGTTCGAGTTGCGCACTGGCGGCTTCGACGGACAGCAGGCTGTCCGCCGGGTCGATCCTCGCCAGGACCTGCCCTGCCGTGACGATGGCGCCGGCATCGACCGGCCGGGCCGTGATCTTGCCCGGAATGCGGAAGGCGAGCGGTGTTTCGTGGCGCGAGCGGACCTCACCCGAATAGCTCAGGGTCTCGTCGCCGGCGGTCTCGCCGAGGACGCGTGTCAGTACCGGTCGCGGTGGTTCGGGTGCTGCTGCTTCCCGGCCGCAGCCGGCGAGCGCAGCGAACAGCAGCAGCGCGGGCAACAGCCGCAGGCGCAGCGGCGATGACGCGTGGCGGACTCTCACGAATGGTCTCCCGCCGGCCGCAGGCCGCACAGCAGCAACTCGAAATGCGTCTCGAGGTAGGCCTCGGGCGACACCTCGTGCCCGCACAGGCGCAGCGAGAAGCGCGAGATCGCCAGCATCAGCAGCGGCGCGATGATCACGTCGATCGCCGCCTCGACATTCAACGGTCGAAACTCGCCACTTTCGATGCCACGTTCGAGCGCCTGCCGCAACAGCGCATGGCCGCGGCTGATCACCCGCTCGCGGTAGTAATCGGCGATCTCGGGGAAGTTCCTCGCTTCTGAAATGATCAGATTGCTGACGCCGGCCAGCGCAGTGCTGCCGATCTGCTGCCACCAGCCGAGCAGCAGCTCGTGCAGCAGCTCGGCAGCCGGTCCCCGATGGGCCGCGATTCGTTCCTCGGCAGCCAGCAGCGCCGCCACCATGCCGTCCTCGATCACCGCCTTGAACAGCGCTTCCTTGCTCGGGAAGTAGAGATAGAGGGTGCCCTTCGAGACCCCGGCGCGGCGCGCGACATCGTCGAGCCGGGTGGCAGCGAAACCCTTGTCGACAAAGAGTTCCAATCCCGCTGCCAGCAGTTCGGAGGGGCGCGCGTCCTTGCGCCGGCGGCGAGTCGAAGCCTCACCCGGCGAGGGGGACGAAGACTCGTGATGGGCCGTGGGATGCATTCGTTCTGGTTAGTGACTGACTGGTCAGTAATATAACGGTCATCGCTGCGGCAGTCAAATCCAGCGCCGGGATCATCGAGCTGACGCTCGAACAGTCGTTCTGACGATCCCAGTCACTTCAACCCGTACCAAACACCGCGTCCACTGCCATGCTGCTCCAGATGGTTGCGCCCGGTCAGGTCGCGGAAGTGCTGCTTGAGGGTATTGCGGCTGGCTCCGGTCAGTTTGATCGCATCCATCATCGTGACGCGCCCATGTTCGCGGGCAAATTCGACGATCTGCAGTGACAGTTCGGGCAGCGCGGCCAGCACGATCCTCTCGCGCTCGACCTTCTTCTCCAGGCGCCGAACCTGTTCGGCCAGCGAGCGCAAGAAGAACACCAGCCAGGGCTGCCAGTTGGGAGCCCTCGCGCGGATGGTGCCCTGTGTCTGGCGCAGGGCCAGGTAATAGGCTTCCTTGTTCAGCTCGATCACACGCTCCAGCGAGCTGTACGGCACATGGGCGTAACCGGCCTGGAGCAGCAGCAGGGTCGTCAGCACCCGGCTCAAACGTCCGTTGCCATCCTGGAAAGGGTGAATTTCCAGAAACACCACCACGAAGATCGCGATGATCAACAAGGGGTGCAGATGCCTCTTCTCCCGTTCGTCGTTCACCCACGACGCCAATTCGGCCATTAAACGTGGCGTGTCAAACGGTGTGGCGGTCTCGAAAACGATGCCGATCTGTGTCCCTTTTTCATCGAAGGCGGCGACGCTGTTTGAATTCGTCTTGTACTGCCCCCGGTGGCGCGTATCCCTTTCACTGTGGCGCAGCAGGATCTGGTGCAGTTGCTTGATGTGGTTCTCGTTGACGGGGATGTCCTGCCACGAGCTGAACACCAGATGCATCAGTTCAGCGTAACCGGCCACTTCCTGCTCGTCACGGGTGTCAAAGGACTGGATGGCCAGATTGGAGAGCAGGCGCTCGACCTCGCGGTCAGTCAGCTTGCTGCCCTCGATACGCGTGGACGAACCGATGCTTTCGATGGTCGCAACCCGCCGCAGCGCCGAAAGGCGATCCGGTGCGAGGGTTCCCAAGGCCCGCCAGGCGCCTTTGAATTCGTCGATCCGGGCAATCAGGCTCAGGATCTCGGGTGTGATCTGGAGGGTGTCTGAACGTAGCATGAAACCAATAGTAAACCCATTAACACCCATTTTGAAGCCGAGCGGCCTAGGAATGGGTGTAAATGGGTAATTTCTTGCTTTGCTCTGAATCGAACGCCTTAGGCGTCGGGTGTTGGTCAGCAAGTTTCAATCCACGCGCGCCCGTGAGCCGCGCGACCGTTGGTTGTGAGCGAAACGACGGCGAAGAACGCGTTTCAACCCACGCGCGCGAGCAAGTCGACGCTGAACCGTCTGGAACATGCTCCGGAGGCGGATCACGACGATCGCGACCACAGGGTTGCCCACGACCGGGGACGGTAGGCCAGCATTTTGTGAACGGGTTCATCGCAGCGCACGAGAGGGCGCCGGACGAGACTGTCCTGCACCTGGACGCGATCGACCTGGATCACAACTCGCTATCGGGGCTAGAGAGGACTGGTGATGGTGTCTGTGCAGGTAATGTAGGTGTCTGCTGATGTCTGCGCTGTTCGATTCCACGGTTGGAAACGGCACCGGTGTCCTTGCCAAAAAAATTGGTGAGTGGGTTGAAAGAGTGATTGAAATCCAGGGACTTCTTGCGCCACCCCGTTCGGCCAATTAAAGCATCGCGTCATGAAGCCGCCATCCGTCCCCTGCCCGCCATGTCATGGCGTAACTGTCCCTCGCGGCGACCGACCCCAGCAGCGGCAATAGAAAATTTCGCAGATCGGCGATCACTGCCGCCAGCGGGATCAGAGCGATGGCGTTCTTGTGCAGGAACGCCTGCCATTGTTTTTCCTTCTGAGCGTCGTTGATGAACTCGTCACTCAACCCGATCGGCACACCCATGGGAATCGCGGTGCGCCGACGCTCGAACGTGGCCGCGACGGCCCGCGACAACACCGTGCCGTCGAAGTCCGAATGCTTTGCCAGCACCCAGAGGTCGAAGAAATCCTTCATCCGGCTGTTCAGCATGCCGAGCGACGTCAGCGCCTCCAACTTCTCCGCAATGACCGTGTAACGAGGATAGGCGCGGAGTTGCGGCGCGGGCATCTCGCCAAGGAGGACGGGGTAGTGGACGTCCTCCGGGCCTGGTACGACGGCATCCCCGAATCCGATGTCGACCCGCACTGGGCAACGGGCACTGTCCAGCAGCCCCATGAGCGTCACCCGAAAGCCGGCATAGTGCGCCTCCTTGCGGATCTCGACGGCCGTCACGGAATCAGGCTGAAACACGATGCCGTCCTCAACCTCAATGCGGCAGATGTCCTGGAAGACCTTTGCCAGATGAGGAATCTCGGCTGATCCGAACCCAAGGAAATCGGCATCGTGGGTGGGCCGATGCGGCACGTCGAACCACAGGTCGAACAGCAACGCGCCCTTGAGCAGAAACTGGTCGCGCTGATCCGAGATGCTCAAGCGGTAGAGCAGGCGCTCCAGCGCATAGCGGGTTAGCAACAGATTGTAGTCCAGCCTATCGGCGCGGGCCTTGTTGAGCAGTCGATCCCGGATGGAGGCTCCAATATTCCGGACCGTCATCCCAGGCTTTCCAGGTAGGGACGCATCACGTTGGCGACACGGCAAACCTTGGCGTAGCGCCAGATGTCGTCACTGGTTACGCGTTTCTCGTGCCATGCCTCACGTAGCGCTTCCAGGGCAACGTCAAGGCCGATCTTGTTGCGGTATTTAAAGCAGTCGGCGACGGTCTTCGCGACGCAGGTGACGCGGACGGTCACCCTGTCCACGGCATGTTCCTCGACACCCTCGGTGAGTGCCGCACCCGAAAAGCGGACGATGCGTAGCGGCGGGTAATCGAGCTTCGGCGCGATGGACTTGTTCTCGATAGCCAGCCACACTGCAAACGGGGCCTGGGTGGTCAGGCCATGAAAACGAAGTGCCGAGAGTAGGCAGACGATTCCTTTGGGCACCCGGCGCGCCACTTCTGCCAGCGCCCCGTGGGCGGAAACCTCTCGCCCGGGCAGCCCGTAGAGACCCCGTCCAACGCGCTCCAGTTGCCCACGGCAAACGGCACGTGTCAGGGAAACCCGGGAGATTCCCAGAGGTGCCAGATCACACGGGCGGATCAGCCCTTGGGATCGCGCCAAGTCGATCAGCCTCTCGGCAACGTTGTTCATGTCGGGCATGGTGGGCCATAACATCGGTAAATGTCAATAATTGCCGATGACGTGGAACACGTCGTGGTGCGGCACACCCAAACCGACTTCGATCCTATCGCAGCTGTCGGAGCGAAAGATGAGGCCATTCCGGGCAAGCAACGCCAGAGAGAAAGATGGCCCGGAGCGAGTGGAATATGACAAATCAAATCGGTCTTGCTTTGTCGACGTGCCCCACCTCAATTTTCGGCCAGGCAACACCGGTTACGTTTGCGTATCCACACATAAAACGAGGCATACTGCCCGAGAAGACGAGACGAGCAGGAAGCAATAGACATGACTGGAATCAACCGCACCGACCGCTTGCGCCAGATCCAGGGACTACTCAGCCCCCGCCGCGTCACTTGCCGAAGTGAACTGATGGAAAAGTTCGGCATCTCTCGCGCCACCCTTGGTCGGGACATCCAGGAGTTGCGAGACCGCTTCCAGGTTCCCATTGACTACGACCCGGAATACGGCGGCTACCGACTCGGCGCTCCTGAAGAAGCCGGAGGCCAGTTCGAACTGCCACACATGTGGTTCTCTGCGGAAGAGATCCACGCGCTCCTGACCATGCAGCATCTCCTGAGCAACCTCGACACCAGCGGCCTGCTGGGGAGCCAGATCAAGCCACTGCTCAATCGTTTGACGAAACTGCTGGGAGCGGGTGACAACCCGAGCGCGGAAGTGGCTCGCCGAATCCGAATAGAAACCGTCGCTGCCCGATCCTACCGCCTGGAACATTTCCAGGCCGTGGGCAGTGGTCTATTGCGACGGCGCCGGCTGGTGATCGGCTACCATGCCCGCGGCACAGACGAGCACACCCGGCGCGAAGTATCGCCTCAGCGCCTGGTGCACTATCGGGACAACTGGTATCTCGACGCTTGGTGCCACCTGCGCAACCAGCTGCGCGCATTCGCCGTCGACGCGATCCGCGATGTCCGGGTGCTCGATCGACCGGCCGTCGACATCGACGACACTGAGCTGGATCGGGAATTGGGTAGTGGCTACGGCATTTTCTCGGGCGCCTCGGTGCTCTGGGCCAAGCTACTCTTCAGCGCCGAGCGCGCACGGTGGGTAGCCAATGAAAAGTGGCACCCGGCCCAGCGGGGCCGTTTCCTGGACGACGGACGCTATTGGCTATCCCTTCCCTACAGCCGCGAGCCGGAACTTATCATGGACATCCTGCGCCATGGCCGTCACGTGACGGTACTGGCCCCCGACTCGCTGCGCGACGCAGTTCAGCAGGAGCACCTCGCGGCGAGCAAGAATCTGGGCGCGTGCTCACAAATTGAGCCTGCCGACCTTCACAATCAGGACAAAGAGGCGTGACGCCCTCACACGAATCCGCATCCCGGCACAACCGAAACCCTTGGAGCCAATCGCAATCATGGAATCACCCAGGATAGACCTCCTTTTTCCGCTGCATGGCCATGAAATTCCCCTGGATCACGGCTATGCGCTGTACGCTGCGCTATCCCATGCGCTCGAATCCGCGACCGACCCCTGGCTGCACACACGAGAGGATGTGGGTTTGCACCTCATCCGAGGGAGCTATCGTGGAAAGGGCCGCTTGGCGCTGAGCCCCGCATCGCGGATTGCCATCCGCCTGCCGGTAACGCTGGTCCACAAGTTCCTTCTCCTGGCGGGCCAACAACTGACGCTGGGTACCGACCCGCTGCGCTTGGGAATCCCTCAACCCCAAGCCCTCCAGCCTGCTCCCGCGCTCTACGCCCACTTGGTCACCACCCGTAACGGCCAGGATGAGAGTCGGTTCGACACCGAAATGGCTCACCAATTGGCCGAACTGGCGATTCGAGGTAGCCCGCAACGTGGTCCCCGACGAAGTTTCACGATCAAGGACAGGAAAGTCGTTGCTCACACGCTGCTGGTCAGCGAATTGACGGCAGAGGAATCCATACGGCTGCAGGAACATGGGCTGGGAGGAAGACGGAAGCTGGGGTGTGGAGTGTTTGTACCATGGCAAACGAGATGACTCTTCTCCTTGCCAAATCGGTCCCGAAAGGCCAGACCCCGAAAACTCTGGTAGCCCACTCTCTGGAAGTAATGGACGCTTTTGTCGGTCTGTTTGGCACCTTGGTTGAGCCAACACGGCTAGGGCAACGATGGCTGGCTTTTTTCGGGCTGCCGAACGCGCTTTGGCCGGTTTTCTACCGCCACGGAGCAAAACAGGCGAAACCGGGCTCAGAGTTTGCGCCTGCACGCGTTCATAATGGCTGCCAATAGAGGCGAACACGGCACGCACAGGAGATGAACGATGCGAGATGAGGCGCAGAGTTACTTCCGTTACTGGGGCAAGGCGCGGGCGACGGGTCTGCAGAACGATGCGTACCACCTGCTCGTGTACCACTGCCTCGACGTTGCCGCGGTTGGAACCCTCTACCTGCGCCGCTCCCCGGCGTTACTGGACATCTTCCGACACCTCACCGGCTTCGCAGACGACGAACGGCTCCTGAAGTGGCTGGCGTTCTGGTTGGCTTTGCACGACGTCGGAAAGTTCGCCGAAGCTTTTCAGGGCCAGCAGCCCCACATCGTCGCCTCGCTGCGTGGGCGCGAGCCGCTGGCGTCGAAAACCTATAGCCTGCGGCACGATAGCCTCGGCTGGTTGTTCTGGACAGAAGTCCTTCGGGACAAGGCTGCGGCAGAAAGCTGGTTCGGAGCGCGCACTTCCTCCGCCCTCAAGGGGCTGGACTGGTGGGCCAGGGCGGTGACGGGCCACCACGGCATGCCCCCGCAGCCGGCGAGCGATTGGTTGAGCCACTTCGACAGGGACGACCGCGCGGCTATCTGTGCCTTTGTCGCCGAGTTGCTGGAACTCTTCCTTCCGGGAGAGCCGCCATGCCTCCCGTCTGCCGATGGTGCCAGGCGCTTTTCGGCGGCGAGCCGTGATGCGTCTTGGTGGCTCGCGGGACTGACCGTTCTTGCAGACTGGCTGGGGTCGAATTCCGATCGCTTTACTTATGTGACGGCAGCCGTACCGCTGCGCGAATACTGGTTGCGCAGCAAGGGCGTGGCGGTACAGGCGCTTGAAGCGTCTGGTGTTTTGCCAGCGGCGCAGCGAGTCGACGTGTCGTTCGGCGACCTGTTTCCCGGTATCCAGTCACCCTCTCCCTTGCAGAATTGGGCTTGCCGTGTGGAGCTGTCGCCGGGACCCCAGATCTACATCCTCGAGGACGTCACCGGTGCCGGGAAAACCGAAGCGGCATTGAAGCTCGCACAGCGGCTGATGGCAGCAGGCCGCGCCGATGGGTTTTTCGTCGCTTTACCGACGATGGCCACCGCAAACGCGATGTACGGGCGCATAGCCAGTGTGTACCGCCGCCTGTTCATGGGCAACGCGAGCCTCGTTCTGGCCAACGGCCAACGTGATCTCGTCGAACTGTTCGCTGCCTCGGTCGTTCCACCTGGCCCTGCTGATACCAGTGTGGGCGACGAGACGGCAACGGCTCGCTGCACCGCCTGGTTGGCTGACCACAACAAACGTGCGTTGCTCGCCCCCGCTGGCGTAGGTACGATCGACCAAGCCCTGCTTGCCGTTCTTACCAGCAAGCACCAGTGTCTGCGGCTACTCGGTCTGCTCCGTAAGGTTCTGGTGGTGGACGAGGTGCATGCGTGCGATGCCTACATGCAGCGAGTCCTCGAAACGCTGCTCGAGTTTCACGCACGCTCTGGCGGCAGCGCCATCCTCCTCTCGGCGACCCTGACCGATCGCATGAAGGAGGAACTGGTTGAAGCCTTTGCGCACGGCTGTCGCGCCGATCCACCGCGACCGGCTGCGGCATCGGAAACTCCGTATCCGCTGGTCAGCCGCTGGTCGCCAGCGCGACCAGATGTGCTTGAACAGAAGCCGCTGGGGACCCGCTTCGACGTTCGCCGCCCGCTCGGTGTGCGCTACATCAGCGAGCCTGATCTGGTTGTTGGCGTCATTGAAGCGGCGCTGGCTGCTGGCAAGTGTGTTTGCTGGATGCGCAACACCGTTGCCGATGCGCTCGATGCCCACTCTTTGTTCCAGGAGCGCATTCCGGCCGACAGGATCATTCTTTTTCACGCCCGCTTCGCGCTGCGCGATCGACTCCATGCTGAAGACCGCGTCCTTGCGGCGTTCGGGAAGGACAGCACTCCGGAGTCCCGTGCGGGGCGGCTGGTGATCGCCACGCAAGTGGTCGAACAGAGTCTGGACGCCGACTGGGACTTGGTGATCAGCGATCTGGCGCCTGTTGATCGTCTGATCCAGCGTGCCGGCCGGCTGCAACGTCATCCGCGCGACACTGCCGGAAGGCGGCTCGCCGACCCTCGCGCGACCGATATGCGCGGCACACCTTGCCTGTGGGTTCTCGGGCCCGTCTGGGAGGAGAATCCCGATGCAGCCTGGTTTACCGCGGCGTTCCCGCGAGCTGCCAAGGTCTATCCTCACCACGGGCAGCTATGGCTGACCGCCCAGGCGCTGCGGAAAGCGGATTTCATCACCATGCCCGACGACGCACGTCGCCTTATCGAGTGCGTGTTTGGCGGTGAAACGCCGCTACCGGAGGCACTGGAAGAGAACGCGATGCGGGCCGTGGGCCAAGCCTACGCCGACGCGGCCGCCGCACAGCAGAACACGGTCAAGCTGGGAAACGGTTACGTTCATTGCGGTCTCGACTGGTGGGGGGAGGCAAAGAGCCCTTCGCGGCTTGGCGAGGTGACTGCGACGGTCGTTCTCGCGTGTTGGCGTGGCGACCAGCTGAAGCTCTGGGCGCCTGGGGCGCTTGCGTACAGCAGCCTGCGCGTTGCCGAGCGGCTGATTGCTGAGGCGATGGAGCCCGAAGAGATGTCCCGGCGAGCCGAGTTCAATCGGTTTCGGCAGGACTTGCCAGATCACGGGAAATGGTCGGTGGTCCTGGCGCTCGATGAAACACCAGAAGGATGGATTGGGGAGGCCTGGCGGCAGCCACTGAAAGGACAGCGAGAGCGGGCGCGTTGGCAGTACTGCGCAAAGCTCGGGTTGCGGCAGGTGGTTGCGCCGAGTGCGGCGCACTCGGCGCTGCCCCGCGATGCGCGGGGAACGGATCGGTCATGACCAGCATTACGAAGCGACACACGGTTCATCTCCATGCAATGGAGAACGTGGGACATTCCGAGAGCCACAGACGAGGAAGGAAGTCTACCTCCCGCAGAGACCGACTAACAAACGCAGAAAGTGGCTTCGGCGACAATTCCGCGTTTATACATGCATCGCAACCATCCACTACTCCAGCGCATCAGCGGCTTGCCCGGTTTGGACTATCTTGGTTTCCCGGATTCTGTTGGCGATCGCTCTCGAATTGTGTTTGAAGCAACTTGCACTAAGAAGCTACACACTTGACACGATCCCTGGCGGTGGCTAGTATCGCAGCTGTGGGTCCCGCGCCGGCTGACTGCATGAAATCCGCTCCTCCAAGGTTCGGGTTTCGTCACCTACTGCGTGGGGTGGCCAGCCTCCAAACTTGGCCACCTCCACCTTGTATTCAAGGAGAACGAAGGAAGATGTCGCTACTGACCGAAGATTGGATGCCGGTTCGCTATCGTGATGGCTGCCGCGCTTGGGTCGCACCAAGCGAACTCGCCGATCCCCGCATCGTCGCCTTTGACGCCGATCGTGCCGATTTCAACGGCGCCCTCGTGCAGTTCGCGATTGCCCTCCTGCAGACCAGCACCCCCGTGGTTGAGCCCGATGACTGGGACTTCTGGTTCGAGGATCCGCCCGATTCGGCGACCCTGACCGCTTGGTTTTCACCACTGGCGGCAGCTTTCGAGTACGACGGTGAAGGCGCGCGCTTCCTGCAGGATTTCGAGCTGAGGGCGGGGCGGGGCGTCTCGTTCGAAATCGCCGGCCTGCTCATCGAAGCGGCGGGAGAACAGTCGGTGCAGCGGAACACCGACCACTTCGTCAAGCACGGTCAGGTGGCGGGCATGTGTCCCCATTGCGCGTTGACAGCGCTGCTCACGCTGCAGATCAACGCGCCAGCGGGTGGATCAGGCCACCGCACCGGACTGCGCGGCGGCGGGCCGCTGACCACTCTTGTCCTGTGCCATCCGCAGCGCAGTCTGTGGCACGACCTCTGGCTCAACGTGCGTTCCCGCTCCGAGTTCCTCGCGTCTCAAGGCGACCCGCGCAAGGCGGCACCGCACTTTCGGTTTCCATGGCTCAGGGAGATCGGCGCGATCCAGCCGGATGGTGGCGAGACCTCACCATTGCTCGTGCATCCGGACCATGTCTTCTGGGCGATGCCGCGCCGGATTCGGTTGGACCTGACCGATACGGGCCTTGGCGATTGCGACCTCTGTGGCCGGCACTGCGACAGACTCATCCGGCGCTACGAAACGAAGAATCACGGCCTCAATTACAAAGGCCCCTGGAACCATCCGCTGTCGCCGTACTACGAGACCAAGGAAGGCTGGCTGCCGATTCATCCGCAGCCGGGCGGCATCGGCTACCGTCATTGGCTGGCGTGGGTCATGGGCGTAGCGACGCAACAAAAAGGCAGGCGGCCGGCAACCGTGGTCAGCCATTTCCTCGCGCACCTCTTTCCGCGCGCCAAGGGACAGCGTCGCTTGTGGGCCTTTGGTTTCGACATGGACAACATGAAGGCCCGCTGCTGGTACGAAGCGACGATACCGCTCTACGGACTGGCCGATTGTCAGCCCGAGGCGCAGCGGCAGGCGCAGGCGGAGGTGGGCCGCTGGCTTGCCGGAGCCGAACTGGCAGCGTCGTGCTTGCGCAGTGCGGTGAAGGAAGCCTGGTTCGGCAAGGAAGCCCGAGGTGACCTCAGCGCAGTCGAAGCAGGTTTCTGGAGCCGGACCGAGCCGGAGTTCTATCGGCAGCTCGAGTCGCTCATCACTTCCCTGCGCAGCGATGGTGATGGCGACTCCCGGGTCGATCGCTTGCCGGTCCGGGCCGCTTGGCATCGGAATCTCATCGACACGTGCGAGAGCCTTTTTGATGGCGAGTTTGTCGGCGTCGCGGCGATCGAACGTCAGAACATGCGACGCGTGGTCAAGTCTTGGCACCGCCTGAGGGCAAACCTCAGGGGACCGGCCATTCGCAAAGCGCTAGGACTCCCGGACGCCGAAGGTCCTGGCACAAGCAACAAGGCCAAGGGTGCATCCGCAGCCCCGCGAGCATCCTGATCACCCAGCACAGAGGAAGGAAAGATGTCGATTCAATTCATTGGCAGCACACATGAGCCGACGCGAGTTGGACGCGTACTGTTTGACTGGTGGCATGGCCTCGAAGAAGATCACGCCAGCCGCGCGATCGTGCGGCGCGCGGCGTCCCCCACAGCGGTCGCACTGACTGGACCATATCAGCGGCTGTATCGTCGCCTGCTCAAAGCTGGCTGGCCGGCCGATGCGACCGATGGGCAGGACGAGCGGCTGGCGGCGATTGTCGGGTTGCTGGCTCACGTCAGGGATGACACGGCACGTTCGAGTGGCGGTTCGCAATCGATCTCGGCAGCGATGAGTCAAAGGAGAACCGATCGCCCCCTGGTCAGCGAGCTGCGCTTTCGGCGCCTCCTCGAGTCGCCGGACTCCGACTCGCTGTTCACTGCGCTGCGCCGCGTGTTGCCATTGATGGACTACAGGATCGACGTGCTGGGGCTGGCCAACGACTTCTTCTACTGGGGCGATGCAGTAAGGAAGCGATGGGCGTACGACTACCAGTGGCCAGAAGAAAAGAAAACCTGATATCGAGCAAGAGCCCGAATGACTGAGCAGTTTCTCGCATCCCATACAAGGAGCCACGAATGTCCCGTTTTGTTCAGCTACACCTTCTGACCAACTATGCGCCCTCCAATCTCAACCGCGATGACACTGGGCGACCGAAGAATGCCCTCGTCGGGGATGCGCTCCGCTTGCGCATTTCCTCCCAGTGTCAGAAGCGCGCATGGAGAACTTCGGATGCCTTTGCAGGTGCGTTGGGCGATCACCTCGGCACGCGAACGAAGCGTCTCGGCAACGAGGCGTTTCAGGCCCTTTGCAACGCTGGGGTGCGCGAAGCAGATGCGCGCAAATGGAGTCGCATGATCGCCGGCTGTTTCGGAAAGCCGAAATCCGAGAAGAAGACCGATAATGATGAGGATCTCGAGATCGAGCAGCTCGCACACGTGAGCACCGACGAGCGGGCTGCGGTGCGGGAGTTGGTAGCAAAATGCGCGCAACGTGGCAGCGGACCGGAGGGGGAAGAGCTGTCGCTATTGCGCAAGCCTCGACACGACGTTGACATCGCAATGTTTGGACGCATGCTTGCCGATTCTCCGCAGTTCAATGTCGAAGCTGCCGTGCAGGTTGCGCACGCGATAACCGTGCACCGTTGCACCGTCGAGGACGACTACTTCAGTGCCATCGACGACCTCAACCGCGATGCGCCCAACGCCAGCCACATTGGTGAGCGCGGGTACGGAGCGGGATTGTTCTACCAGTATGTATGCATCAATAGAGAGCTGCTGTCTGACAACCTCGGCTGCGACGGTGAGCTGACTGCCAGGGCGCTGGCGGCACTGGTGCATGCAGTGACCAAGGTCACGCCCAATGGTATGCAGAGCAGTTTCGCTTCGCGCGCGTACGCGAGCTACGTGCTTGGGGAAAAAGGCGATCAGCAGCCCCGTTCGCTTGCCGAGGCTTTCCTCCAGCCCATCAAGCCGACGGGTGACCGCGGCATGCTCGATTCGGCTATCGCGAAGCTCGAAACATGGCAGAAGCACTTCGACGACGTGTACGGTGCCTGCGCCGCCAGCCGCTACACGATCAACGTGGTCACGGGTGACGGGCGGCTGACCGACCTCGTTGCTTTCGTGCAGGCCGAACCATGACCGAGTTTCTGGTATTCCAGCTTCGCGCGCCGCTCGCATCCTGGGGCGAGCCCGCAGTTGGCGAGTACCGAGGCAGCCGCGAATACCCCGGCGAATCAGCGTTGATCGGCCTACTCGGGGCAGCTCTGGGTGTGCGAAGAGATGACGAACCCGCACAGCAGCGGCTACGTGCGGGTTACGCCTTCGCCGTGGGTGTGCACGAGGCCGGAACGCTCATGCGCGATTACCATACGGCGCAGGTTCCCAGCCGAACGACACTGAAAGGACGCCCGCGTGTGACAAGAAGCGACGAGTTGTCGCCGTCTCGGCATGAGTTGAACACGATCCTGTCAACGCGAGACTACCGGCAGGGCGCAGCGTGCATCGTCGCCATGCAGTCGATGCCGGACGCGGTGTACTCGCTGGCTGCCTTGGCAGAGGCTTTGCTCCAGCCACGTTTTGTACTGTACCTCGGACGCAAGGCCTGCCCTCCGGCGGCGCCACTTTGTCCGCAGATCATAGCGGCCGACAATGCCCTCGCTGCGCTGCACTCGTACGGCATCGAGCTGGCTAGTCGCAACGGGGTGACGGTTCGTCGACTTGTGCGACTGGCTTGGTCGGAGCGTACGCTGGCGGGGGCCGAACCTGACCTCAGCGCGCCCCGTAAGGATCGCGTCATCCGCCGGGCAGCGTGGCAGTTCGGCGATCGTACGGAACACATCAAACTGCTTGCGGGAGCATGAACATGTACTTCAGCTTGATCACTGCCGCCGAAGGACGCGAGAGCGCCGCAGCGCACGAACGAATGCGAGCAGACGCCTACGCAGACCACCAGTGGCTGTGGCGCTTTTTCCGAACAGTTCCCGGGGGAAGCCGCGAGTTCCTGTTTCGCCGTCAGGACCGTGCAGACGCGCCCCGCTACTACGTGGTATCCCAGACTCAGCCGGACGGCGGCAATTCGGCGTGGAGCGTGCAGAGCCGCGAGTACGCACCGATCCTTCGCCCGGGAGACCAGCTTCAGTTCGACTTGCGTGCCAATCCCGTCGTTACCGTTACAGACGGCAACCAGTCCAGACGCCATGATGTGGTGATGCATGGGAAGAAGCTGTTGCTGCAGCAGCGGGGTCTCAGCGCTTGGGCGCAGTGGAAGGAGAGCGACAAGCCGGCGCTTGCCGATCTAGTAAGGGACACATGCAGTACTTGGCTCGACCAACGTGCCGAGCGCTTGGGCTGCGAGATCGATCGCGACAGCCTCGCCGTAGAAGCATACGAGCAACATCGAGGGAAGGGGGAGAAGGTACAGTTCAGCACGGTGGATTTTTCAGGTGGACTCACCGTCGTCGAGCCGACGCGGATGCTTGATGCGCTATACCGCGGAGTCGGCCATGCAAAAGCCTTCGGTTGCGGGCTGCTGCTCGTACGCCGGTCTGCTTGAATGCCTCGCTCGCCGATCCAGTGTGAATGGGGTGGGGCCATCGCCGTACCAGGCGTTGGGTTTGGCGGCTGGCCTCGAGTGCGCGGTGTGGCCGGGTGGACGTCCGGGCGCTGCGGTGTTACGAGTGGATGGCGGGGGACTCGGGGCACGCGGCGAACTGCTTGGCCGCTGGGTCGATCTGAGGGGCTTCGTCGGACGAGGAGTGTGGAAGCATGCTGCCGCCCCTGAAACCGATTTCAATCAAGGATCGCCTGTCGATCGTCTTCGTCGAGAAAGGCGAGATCGACGTGATCGACGGTGCGTTCGTGGTTGTCGACCGGGACGGGCAGCGATCGCGTCCGGTCCTGACCCACATTCCGGTTGGCGGAGTCGCGTGTATCCTGCTGGAGCCTGGGACGCGGTTGTCGCATCGGGCAGCGGCGCTGGCAGCACGTGTAGGTACTCTGCTGGTATGGGTAGGTGAAGCCGGCGTTCGCCTGTACTCCTCGGGTCAACCTGGTGGCGCGCGATCCGATCGCCTGCTCTATCAGGCAAGGCTGGCTCTGGATGAAGGACTGCGTCTGAAGGTCGTGCGCAAGATGTACGCACTGCGCTTCGGCGAAGAACCCCCGGCGCGCCGCAGCATCGAGCAGTTGAGAGGGATCGAAGGCGCACGGGTGCGGCGAACCTACCAGATCATGGCCGAGCGGTTTGGAATTCGCTGGAAAGGGAGGGACTACAGTCCGGACAACTGGGATGTCTCGGACTTGCCCAACCGCTGCCTCTCTTCGGCGACAGCCGCTCTTTACGGCGTTACCGAAGCAGCGGTGCTCGCTGCAGGGTATGCGCCGGCGGTTGGTTTCATTCACACGGGGAAGGCACTGTCGTTTGTCTATGATATTGCGGACATTTACAAGTTTGAGACGGTCGTGCCCGTCGCTTTCAAAGTCGCGGCGGCGGGCCCGGTGAACGCTGAACGAGCGGTGCGCGTCGCATGCCGGGACATCTTCCGGCAGACAAAGCTCCTCGATCGCATCATTCCCGAAATAGAGGGAATTCTCGCCGCTGGCGAAGTACCACGCCCTGACCCACCGGAAGACGCCATCATGCCAGCGTACCCAGATCCTACGGCCTTGGGTGATGTTGGTCATCGTCGTTGAGAACGCCCCGCCGAGATTACGCGGGCGGCTGGCCGTATGGTTGCTCGAACTCCGTGCTGGCGTATACGTCGGGAGCTTTTCCCGGAAAGTGCGAGAGCATATCTGGGCGAACGTCAAAGAGGGCATCGAGGACGGTAGCGCTGTCATTGCCTGGCGGTCGAACAATGCGGTTGGGTTCGAGTTCGAGACGTTGGGACCCAACCGCCGGCTTCCCGTCGAGTGGGATGGTGTGAGGCTGGTGAGCTTCCACCCGGAGCCAGGTTCCCTCGATCTTTGACAATTGGGATAATGCTTCCTGCATGCCATGTTCTCGGTAGAAATGTCGATGGCTCATTTCCTTATACAAATCAGTCTGATAGACTAAGTGTGTTCCCCGCGCCCGCGGGGATGAACCGTCTGGATCCGTGCTGGAGAGTGCCGGAAGGGCGTGTTCCCCGCGCCCGCGGGGATGAACCGCGGTATGAACTCTGCATGGCCCAGGGTGAGAAGTGTTCCCCGCGCCCGCGGGGATGAACCGAACGTCGAGTTCTTCGGGATGCTGGCGCAGGCGTGTTCCCCGCGCCCGCGGGGATGAACCGCGATCGGCCAGCGCGGCCCACAGCCCCTCGAAGTGTTCCCCGCGCCCGCGGGGATGAACCGGCGCTCGCCCACTCCCTCCCCGGTGGGCTGGAGTGTTCCCCGCGCCCGCGGGGATGAACCGCGGCCGTGAGGCACCTCGGAATTTCTCAGGGTGTGTTCCCCGCGCCCGCGGGGATGAACCGCCGGGGGAGTCGCTTGGGTGTCCTGCTCCGGTCGTGTTCCCCGCGCCCGCGGGGATGAACCGGAGACGACCACGGGTGCCTTCACGGTTTATGTGTGTTCCCCGCGCCCGCGGGGATGAACCGCAGCAGAGCACCCTCGAGCGCCGCATCAACGAGTGTTCCCCGCGCCCGCGGGGATGAACCGCGACAACCCAGATTCAACACCACAAGCTGCGAGTGTTCCCCGCGCCCGCGGGGATGAACCGTGCACGGCATGAACCGCCCGAAATCATCAGCCGTGTTCCCCGCGCCCGCGGGGATGAACCGATTCGGCAGGGCCATGGCGTGCGTCGGATGGCGTGTTCCCCGCGCCCGCGGGGATGAACCGGTCAGGCTCCTGGGTGGTGGGTGGTGGTTGGTGTGTTCCCCGCGCCCGCGGGGATGAACCGTTCATGTCGGCGACAGCGGCGGCAACTGATCCGTGTTCCCCGCGCCCGCGGGGATGAACCGAATCCGTGGTCTCGATCGAGAATCGGCCGAGCGTGTTCCCCGCGCCCGCGGGGATGAACCGCCGAGGAACCGCCGGCCCATCAGCAGCGCGCCGTGTTCCCCGCGCCCGCGGGGATGAACCGTCCGGCGAGCCAGCACTGGTCGGTGCTGGGGTGTGTTCCCCGCGCCCGCGGGGATGAACCGATGACGAGCAACGGACACAAGGTCGCGCTGCTGGTGTTCCCCGCGCCCGCGGGGATGAACCGCCACGGTCGTTGATGGCCTGGTCCAGTTCCCAGTGTTCCCCGCGCCCGCGGGGATGAACCGTCGCTGCCAACGGCAACCTGATGGGCGAATACGTGTTCCCCGCGCCCGCGGGGATGAACCGAATCTGCACGGGGGATGGACAGCCAAGCGACTGTGTTCCCCGCGCCCGCGGGGATGAACCGCCAATCCACAACGAGCGCAGTCTTGCCCGAGCGTGTTCCCCGCGCCCGCGGGGATGAACCGCCTGTCCCGTCGCTACCTGGTGGTGAGTCCGGGTGTTCCCCGCGCCCGCGGGGATGAACCGCGTGGCCCACGTCGTACCTTGATCCGCAGCAGGTGTTCCCCGCGCCCGCGGGGATGAACCGCCCGAGGAATCGGACTACTATGGACTAGGGCAGTGTTCCCCGCGCCCGCGGGGATGAACCGCGCTCGACGCTGATTTTTCACGGCGACCAGGGGTGTTCCCCGCGCCCGCGGGGATGAACCGTCGTACGGTACGGTTAACGGTACGGTCGTCTGGTGTTCCCCGCGCCCGCGGGGATGAACCGAAGGCAGAGCGCAAGCGGTACAGTCCAGATCCGTGTTCCCCGCGCCCGCGGGGATGAACCGGCGACGGTGATGGTGTTGGCGGTGGCGGACTGGTGTTCCCCGCGCCCGCGGGGATGAACCGGCGCTGATCGATACCACCGTCGCGCCGGTGGTGTGTTCCCCGCGCCCGCGGGGATGAACCGCACCTGTCCGCCCTATCCGTCGCGCAGCAGTAGTGTTCCCCGCGCCCGCGGGGATGAACCGATGCCCGCCTCGTTGGCGCCGTAGTATTCGCCGTGTTCCCCGCGCCCGCGGGGATGAACCGCGATTCAGGATCTACGAGGACCGCATCAAAACCGTGTTCCCCGCGCCCGCGGGGATGAACCGTCGGCGCGATCTGCCCAAAAGTGGCGTCCTGCGTGTTCCCCGCGCCCGCGGGGATGAACCGGCCTCGACAGCCCGAACGGCCGCATCAAGGGAGTGTTCCCCGCGCCCGCGGGGATGAACCGTATCTCGGTGAGGTCGCGGGGTTGGGTGCCACGTGTTCCCCGCGCCCGCGGGGATGAACCCAGGGAATACTTGACTAAGTGTGGAGGGTATTAGTGTTCCCCGCGCCCGCGGGGATGAACCGGTCGGCGTCCGTCTGCGGCTCAAGCCTGCGACGTGTTCCCCGCGCCCGCGGGGATGAACCTCGATGATGCAACGGCGTTCCGAATGCTCAAGCGTGTTCCCCGCGCCCGCGGGGATGAACCGCCGGAGATCGCAACCGGATTGATTGCCGGCGCGTGTTCCCCGCGCCCGCGGGGATGAACCGGTCACCTTGTAGCCGCGCTGGACGACGTCGAAGTGTTCCCCGCGCCCGCGGGGATGAACCGTACGTTCCGCCGACGGGGAATGTCTGCGCTGTCGTGTTCCCCGCGCCCGCGGGGATGAACCGGCCATCAGGACGTTGTTGGTGATGCGGTAGACGTGTTCCCCGCGCCCGCGGGGATGAACCGATCGATCCCCCCTGCGGCTGGCTCGACTGGGCGTGTTCCCCGCGCCCGCGGGGATGAACCGCCCTCTTCAGCGGCGAAACCCCTGGCGCCGACGTGTTCCCCGCGCCCGCGGGGATGAACCGGAGCTTCCCGCGCGTGGCGTGTGCGGTACTGCGTGTTCCCCGCGCCCGCGGGGATGAACCGACCTTGGTCGTGTGGTTTTCGTCGGCGCCGCGGTGTTCCCCGCGCCCGCGGGGATGAACCGGATATCTGGCCAAGAACGGTGTAGGTGGTTTGGTGTTCCCCGCGCCCGCGGGGATGAACCGTCATCAATGGCGCTGGTCTGCAGATCAATTTTGTGTTCCCCGCGCCCGCGGGGATGAACCGGTGACGGTGATTTTGTGGTCTTCGGCCGGGCCGTGTTCCCCGCGCCCGCGGGGATGAACCGTGTTGGTAGAAATTGACTGCAGCGTGGCGGCTGTGTTCCCCGCGCCCGCGGGGATGAACCGTACTGTTTGCCGGTCTTGGCGGAAATTCCGTTTTGTGTTCCCCGCGCCCGCGGGGATGAACCCCCTTACGGGCTGGCGTGCCTTGGCGCTCCGGCGTGTTCCCCGCGCCCGCGGGGATGAACCGATCACGATCGTCGCGGCTCTGCTCGTGTTCACGTGTTCCCCGCGCCCGCGGGGATGAACCGAGGCTCAGCGTGTGTATCCGGGTCGGTCGGTCGTGTTCCCCGCGCCCGCGGGGATGAACCGGTCGGACCCATCGCTGTACGCATGTAATCGTAGTGTTCCCCGCGCCCGCGGGGATGAACCGCACTTCCCGGCCGCATGCACGACGCCGGTGTCGGTGTTCCCCGCGCCCGCGGGGATGAACCGGCGGCACATTCTGCGCCCGGCCGCAGAAGAAAGTGTTCCCCGCGCCCGCGGGGATGAACCGGTCTGGCTTGCCTGGGCGCTCCGGCTACGGGTGTGTTCCCCGCGCCCGCGGGGATGAACCGACGGCTGGATGATCGCCACGTCCGGCAACGTCGTGTTCCCCGCGCCCGCGGGGATGAACCGGTCGATTGGGCCGAGCGCAGCCAGTCCAAAGCGTGTTCCCCGCGCCCGCGGGGATGAACCGCACGGCCTCACCGAGATGCGCATCTACCAGATGTGTTCCCCGCGCCCGCGGGGATGAACCGCGCGTCGGCGCCTACGTCGAGACCAGCAAGCAGTGTTCCCCGCGCCCGCGGGGATGAACCGAAAATTGGCGGTGCCGTCATCGCTGTTGCTCCCGTGTTCCCCGCGCCCGCGGGGATGAACCGGCACGAATCGTGACCCGACGTGCTCACGCCGCCGTGTTCCCCGCGCCCGCGGGGCTGAACCGCTCGCACCAATCCGCCAACGGTGGCGCCGGCTGTGTTCCCCGCGCCCGCGGGGATGAACCGCCGCGCGCGCCGAATCGAGCCTGGCCACATACCGTGTTCCCCGCGCCCGCGGGGATGAACCGTCCGCATCAGGGCGGCGGCTCATCGGCGGGAAGTGTTCCCCGCGCCCGCGGGGATGAACCGACGCGGCATGTCGCGCCAATCCTCGACACTGAGTGTTCCCCGCGCCCGCGGGGATGAACCGTCGAGATGGGCGCGAACTTGTACATGGGAACGAGTGTTCCCCGCGCCCGCGGGGATGAACCGAAATCCGGCGGCCCGGTCACACAGCGCCGATCGTGTTCCCCGCGCCCGCGGGGATGAACCGAAATCCGGCGGCCCGGTGACACAGCGCCGATCGTGTTCCCCGCGCCCGCGGGGATGAACCGTCTTGCGAGCCCTTCCCGGTTTATGCATGCCCGTGTTCCCCGCGCCCGCGGGGATGAACCGGCGATTGTCTGGTCGAGGTCGACGTCGGGATTGTGTTCCCCGCGCCCGCGGGGATGAACCGGTCATGAGGGCGTCTTCCATGTTGGCGAAGGCGTGTTCCCCGCGCCCGCGGGGATGAACCTGAGCCGGACCAGCCGACCGCCGTGTGCCAGCCGTGTTCCCCGCGCCCGCGGGGATGAACCGCCCAGGGCGAGCAGCAGGGCGGCAAGGGTGGGGTGTTCCCCGCGCCCGCGGGGATGAACCATCAGCAGCAGGTCGCAGACGCGCACGATGCCCGTGTTCCCCGCGCCCGCGGGGATGAACCGGTGAATCGGGCATCGTCGAACAGCGCCGATTCGTGTTCCCCGCGCCCGCGGGGATGAACCGGGGTAGGCGATCTGTAGCGGCGCGGGGATGAACCGTACCGCGCGCGCATCGGGCTCATGCTCGGCGGCGTGTCCCCCGCGCCCGCGGGCAGGAACCGGCGGTTGGTGTCCGTGACAATGAAGAGCCTCGGAAATCTTGCTCCGCCAAGGGATCGGGCGCGAAGATTGCCCGCTTGGAGCCGGATCAAGAGTGAATCTCGGACAGGGGCCTGGCCATTGCGCTGATTCATTTGCCGAGGAATCTCTCGTCTCCGTGTCGCCTCCGACTGCTCGCCGAAGGCGGACTGATGCGCTGACCAAATCGGTTAACATGCTGCGTGGCCAACCTTGCGAGACCCTCAGATGAGCCGATTTCCTCTCCGTATGCAGCTCTTTCTGGTGTGCCTTGCACTGGCGGTCGGCTTCACGGTGTTCGGCGCCTGGACCTGGCACACCATCAGCCAGACCAGGATCGGCGGTCCTGGCTACAACTGCATCGTGCTCTACAAGGATCTGGTTGCCGGCATCCTGTCGCCACCGAACTACATCATCGAATCGTACCCGCAGTGTCCTGCAGCTCGCGGGCCCGGAGCGTGCGCGTCAGCGTGAGGTTCTCGTCGCCAAGATGAGCCTGTTGCGCAAGGATTGCGAGCAGCGCCACAAGTTCTGGCTCGAAGAGGACTTGCCGCAGGGCATCAAGGCCCGTTTTCTCAAGGATGCCCACCAGGCGGCGGTGGGGTTCTTCGAGCTGGCAGATCGCCAACTCCTGCCGGCCATCAGTGCTGGCGACCGCGTGGCGACACAGGACGCGCTGCGCAAGCTCGAAGAGCGCTATCTCGAACATCGTCAGGCGATCGACGATGTGGTGGCCCTCAGCACGCGCGAACTGCAGGAGGTCTCGCGCGCGAGACGGCGGGTCTGCATACCGACCTGTGGGTGTTGCTGGCCGTGTTCGTCGCCGCATCTCGCTCGCCATCGTTGCCAACTACCTGTTCGACCGCTCGCTGCTCGCCGGCATGAGTGTAGCGGCGAGGCGTCTGGGCGATCTGGCGCGCGGCGATCTGACTTCGGCAACGTGCGCCGTCAGCCGTCGTGACGAAGTGGGGGACCTGCTGCGGTCGATCGACGTGGCGGGTGACAACATCGCACAGACCGTCCGGGAGATTCGCGCTGCCGCCGAAGCGGTCCCTGACTCGGCGGCACGCGTCAGGGAAACCGTCGACGGTGTCGTCGAAGGTGCACGCAGCCAGGATGCAGCAGCGAGTGCGATGGTTGCCGCAATCGACCAGATCTCGAACAGGATTTCGCTGATGGCGGGCCAGGCCGCTTCGGTGGAGCAGCGGGTGCAGCAGGCGGGTGCCCGCTGCGATCAGGGAAGTGAGGAGATCACCGCCACGGCGACCGTCGGCGAGACGCTGGCCGCCGATGTCCAGGCCACTGCCGATTCGATGCTGGTGCTCAGCGAACATTCGCGGGAGATTTCCGGCATCGTCGGCGTGATCCGCGCGATTGCCGATCAGACCAACCTGCTGGCGCTGAACGCGGCCATCGAGGCGGCGACGGCTGGTGAGCATGGGCGGGGCTTTGCCGTCGTCGCCGACGAGGTGCGCAAGCTGGCGGAACGGACGGCGCATTCGACCGACCGCATCGCGACCATGATCACCCAGATCCAGTCCGGCGTCGAGGGTGCCATGGACGTGATGCGCTAGGGTTCGGCAGGGGCGCGCGCCAGCACCGATGCCGTTCACCGGGCGCGCGCGACGATGGCAGACATCGTCGCCCTGGGGCGCCTCCTGGCTGCCGACATGCGGCAGATTGCCGAGGGACTCGCGGCGTAGCGGCAGGGCAGTGGCGACATCTCGCGTGCCGGCGAGAAGATGCCGAGTCGGGCCGGCGAGAACAGCGGTGCAGCACACCGGCTTCCCGCCACGGCCAGGGATCGGGCGGGAACGGCCGCTCAAGCTGCGCCAGTCGGTCGGTGTCTTTCGCGTCTGAGGCTGCCCGGTGCATGCGGGCAGAAAAGCTCCCCCTGGCAGCGGCCGGAGCCCAGCCGAGTTCTCCCGGCACGCTACGCCAGCGACGAACTGAAGCGCACCCGCAGCCGCCGCAGCGTCCGTTCAGCGGCGAGGATGCCGCGGTACTGTGCCTCCTCGAACAACGAGAATCCGCTGACATCGGCGTGCGCGAAGCGCAATCGCTCGCCGTCGGCGGCAAAGCGCGCGCGGGCGTCGCTCCAGATCAATCCGGGCAGTGGCCTGACCATGGCGTGCGCATTGCGGAAGACATCGAGGCGACTGGTCACTTGCCGGATGTCGGCGTGCGGTTTCTCGAGTTCGGCGAGAATCTGCTCTGCCCAGCCCTCGCGCGGCGTCTCGCGCAGTGCGGTACGGGCGACTTCCGGAGCGAGTTCGTCGAAACTCCGGTACCAGGTCAGGACCGTGCCACCCCGCCAGACGCGCATCTGCTGGTGCGTCGCGACGACGTAGCCGAGGCCGCTGCCGCGATGGAGGACGTTGTCCCAGGCCAGCGGTGCGCCGCTGCGCTCCTCCGGCGGGCGCGAGAGCGTCAGGTTGGCGACCAGCCACGGCGCGTAGCTGAAGCTGCGCGCGGCATCCTTGAGTCGGGCATGCCCGCTGAACACCCAGGGGACGAGAAACAGCGGTGCCGCCCAGATCAGCTGTTCGGCCAGCACGCGCAGCGTGCGCTGTTCGCCCGGCAGCCAGAGATCGACCGTCAGCGGCCCGTCGCCGGCGCCGCCTTCGCCACCCTCGACGCGAAAAGCCAGGGCACCCGTCAACAGGCGATTGCCGACGCGTGCCTCGATCGAGCGCAGCATGCCGGTGGTGAGCCAGGCGTTGCCTTCCGGTGCGGTGAGGACGGTATCGCTGGCCGCGTTCTCGCCCTCGCCGCTGCGGCAGGCGAAGTAGTGGATCCCGGCCCAGGCCGAGACGGCAGCACTGGCCGTGCCGTAGTCGTCGCGGCAGGCGTGATTCACGTACCAGTGCAGCTGCGGTGAATCGAGGCCCTGTGCGAGCAGCCAGTCGCGCATGCTGCTGCGGTCGAGCCGCAGCAGATCGGCGTCGCGGCTCGACAACGCCATCGGCAACGCGAAGGCGGGCCGGCCGCTGGCGTCGCGCCGCCGTGCAAAGGACTCGATGAGGTCGGCAAAGCGGCGGTACTGGCTGCGCTCGCCGGCACCGACTCCGGTCAGCGGCAGCAGACCTTCCTGCCAGCGACCGTCGAGGTAGAGACGCTCCTGCGGCGTCGCGCAGAGATGGTTTTCGTCGTAGAAGGGCCGCGCGGCGCGCGCGTCGCCGTGCAGCACACCCAGTTCGGCAAGCAGTTCGCGCACGGCGGTGGACTCGCGTGTCGGCAGCGGCAGGTAGTGGGCGCCCCAGGGGTAGGCGCTGACGGCGTTGCGGCCGGCGCGCGAGTTGCCGCCGGCCTCGGACTCGAGTTCGACGAGCAGGAAATCGCCGAAGCCCGCCTGCGCCAGTTTCCAGCCGGCCGCCAGGCCGCCGACGCCGGCGCCGACGATGAGCACCGGCACCTTCCGGGTTTCGCTCACTGCCGGCAGCCCCTGTTCGCGCAGGCGATGGCCGATCTGCAGCGAGGTGCCGAGAAGCTCGCCCGGCGGTAGTGCCGGCGGCTGGCTGCGGCAGGCGGCAAGCGAGGCGGCGCCGGCGGCGGCGGCGATCGAGTTCAGGAAGTCGCGCCGGTGCATCGTGCTAACGGATCACCTGTCGCCACTCCTGTTCGAAGTAGCGCACCAGCACCTGGTTGTTGAGGCGGTTCACCTCGGCATCGACGCGTGTCATGTCGCGCGGAAAGACGAACAGCGCCGGCGTGGTCTCGGGGCTCAGGAAGCGGGTCGCGACCGCGTAGGACTGCGGTGGCCGGTACGGCCGGCGACCGGCGAGGACGAAGCCCCACTCACCGAACGAAGGGACCAGCGCGTGATACGGCGTCACCAGCAGGCCGGTGCTCTCGAGCGTCGTGACGATGCACCAGAACGACTGGCGCGCGTAGAGCGGCGAGGTCGACTGGATCACCGCCAGTCCGCTGGCTGCCAGATGCCGGTCGAGCAGGCGGTAGAACGAGGCGCTGTAGAGCTTGCCGAGCGAGAAGTTCGACGGGTCGGGGAAGTCGACGACGACGAAATCGAAGCTCTCGTCGCTTTCCTCCAGCCACTGCAGCGCGTCGGCGTTGATCACCCGCACCCTTGGTGAGTTCAACGCGTCCTCGTTGAGTTTGCGCAGCGGTGGCGCGCTGGCGAAGAGGCGCGTCATCGCCGGGTCGAGATCGACGAGGACGACCGTCTCGATCTGCGGGTACTTGAGGATCTCGCGCACGGCCAGACCGTCGCCGCCGCCGAGGACGAGCGCGCGGCGCGCCGACGGCAGGGTCGCCAGCCCGGGGTGAACGAGCGCCTCGTGGTAACGGTACTCGTCGCGCGAGCTGAACTGCAGGTTGTTGTTCAGGTGCAGCCGCAGATCGTCCTTCCAGCGGGTGAGGACGATGCGTTGATACGGCGTGCTTTCGGCATGAACGATCTCGTCGGCGTAGAGCTGGCGCTCGGCGAGCGACGTCAGTTCGCCGGCGGCGGCGAACGCGGTGAGCAGCGACAGCAGCGCGACGCTGCCTTGCGCGCGCAGCCAGCCGGCGTTCGGCAACTGTTCGCGAAACAGCCACCAGGCCCAGAGCGCCACGGCGACGTTCAGCACACCAAAGAGCAGTGCGCTGCGAATCAGTCCCAGATGCGGTACGAGCAGGACCGGGAAGAGGATCGACACCGCGAGCGCGCCGAGGTAGTCGAAGGTCAGCACCTGCGAGACGACTTCCCTGAACACCAGGTCGCGCTTGAGGATGCGCATGACCAGCGGGATCTCGAGTCCGACGAGCACGCCGACGGCGAAGACGACGAGGTAGAGGAGCAGCCTGAACGGCGCCGGCGACCAGGTGAAGGCGAAGAAAAGCAGTGCCGCCGAGAAGCCGCCGAGGACACCGACGAGCAGCTCGACCTGGATGAAGCGCAGGATCAGGTTCTGACCGATGTAGCGCGACAGCCAGGAGCCGATTCCCATGGCGAAGAGGTAGCTGCCGATGACCGTCGAGAACTGCGTCACCGAATCGCCGAGCAGATAGCTGGCGAGGGCGCCGGCGATCAGTTCATACGCCAGCCCGCAAGAGGCGATGACGAAGACCGAGAAGAGCAGCGCCTGCTTCATCGTCCGGCGCGTGTCGTCGCCGGCGCGCCGCCGCGGACGGCGGGTCCTCGGCTGGCGTCTCGCTTGCGGTCGATCGGTGAATGGCGCATGCCCGGCATTCTATGCGTTGCCGGTACCTGCATGCGAAGGAGCATGCGGCCCGAGGCCAGCGAGGGACACCCGGTTGAGGAAATCGGCTACCATGCGCGCTGCACCCGCGTCGCCGTGCCGCAGCGCCTGCCCCCACCGTGTGCGCCGGCAGACGACAGTCAGAACCCTGGATGAAGCAATCATGAACTCCCCTGACAGGCATTTCGAAATGGCCCGGCCAACCCTGGCAGTGCTCTTCCTTTGCGTGCTCATCGCTGCATCGCTGTGGATCCTGCGGCCCTTTCTGCCGGCGCTGATCTGGGCGACGATGGTCGTCGTTGCCTCGTGGCCCCTGCTGCTCCGCCTGCAGCGGAGCTTCGGCAATCGCCGCCTGCCGGCGGTGATCCTGATGACCTTGCTGGTTCTCCTCGGCCTCGTCGTGCCGCTGTCGGTGGCGATTGCCACCATCGTCGGCAATGCCGACCAGATTGCCGAGTGGGGCAGGTCGCTGAGTGGACTGCGCATGCAGGGGTCGCCGCCGGCCTGGGTCGGCGAAGTACCGGTGGTCGGTGGGCGGCTCGAGCACGCGTGGCGGCAGATCGCCGCCACCGGCACCAACGAGCTGGCGACCAGGGTCGCCCCCTACGCCGGCAACCTGACGCGCTGGTTCGTCAGCGAGATCGGCAGCTTCGGGCTCGTCTTCGTGCAGTTCCTGCTCACCGTCGCCCTGTCCGCCGTCCTTTATGCGTCGGGCGAGAAGGCCGCGGCGGGTGTTCGCCGCTTCGGCTATCGCCTCGCCGGCGAACGTGGCGAGGGTGCAGTGATCCTCGCCGGTCAGGCAGCGCGCGCCGTCGCCCTCGGCGTCGGCGTCACCGCGGTCGTCCAGTCCCTTCTCGGCGGTATCGGCCTGGCGATCGCCGGGGTGCCTTTCGCGCCGGTGCTGACCGCGGTGATGTTCATGTTCTGCATCGCCCAGCTCGGTCCGACGCTGGTTCTGGCGCCGGCGGTCGTCTGGCTGTACTGGGGAGACAACACCGGCTGGGGAACCTTCCTGCTGGTGTGGACGGTCTTTGTCGGCACCATGGACAACTTCCTGCGGCCGATCCTGATCCGCCAGGGCGCCGACCTGCCGCTGCTGCTGATCCTCTCCGGCGTCATCGGCGGCATGCTCGCTTTCGGCCTGGTCGGTCTGTTCGTCGGCCCGGTGATCCTGGCCGTTGCCTATACCCTTCTCGATGCCTGGGTCAGCGAGGTTCCGCCCGAGGTCGGCAGGGCTCCGGCGGTGACTGCGGAGGCACCGGCAGCCGCAGACGCGCGGACACCCTGAGGTCGTCGGCGCCGCGCACGCTCGCTTCTTTCACCTTTAGCCCTTGTTCGAGGTTGGCGGAATGTTTTCAGGAATCGTCGCTGCCATTGGTCAGATCACCGCCATCACCCCCCGCGGTGACGGCGCGGCAACCGTCCGTTTGACGATCGACGCCGGCCGACTCGGGCTCGACGATGTCGAGCTCGGCGACTCGATCGCCTGCAACGGCGTCTGTTTGACCGTGGTCGACCGGCGGGGCGACTCGTTCTGCGTTGACGTGTCGCCCGAATCGCTGGCGTGCACCGTCGGCCTTGCAGAATGCGCTCCGGTGAACCTCGAAAAGGCGCTGCGATTGGCCGACCGCCTTGGCGGCCACCTCGTCTCCGGGCATGTCGACGGCGTCGGCGAGGTGTTGCGCTTCGACGCAGTCGGCGACAACCGCCTGCTCGAGATCCGCGCGCCGGATGAACTCGCCCGATACATCGCCCGCAAGGGGTCGGTCACCGTCGACGGCGTCAGTCTGACGACCAACACCGTCGAGGGGGCTGCGTTCAGCATCAACCTCATCCCGCACACCCTGGCGGCGACGACACTTGGACGGCTGGCTCCGGGCAGCCGGGTGAATCTCGAAGTCGACCTCATTGCACGCTATTGCGAGCGTCTGCTCGCAGCAGGCCGGTAGCCCGGACGGCAGCCGGCGCTCACTTCATCCCTGGCGGTCTGCCCGGTGGCCCACGGCGCAACGAGGTGCTGCGCCGTGGGCCACCGCTGGGCAGCCGGTTCAGCGCAGCGATTCCTGCACCGAGCGCATCGGGCGCACCCATGGCTGATTGACACGCAGTTCGGTCGGCAGCGCGGCAATGGCCGCGCGTGCCTGCGTCAGCGTCGGGAAAACGCCGAAGAAGAGGTTGTAGCGTTCGCCCTGCGCGCCCGCGCTGACGGAGTAGGCGAGCGAGTCCAGCGCCAGATGTGCCATGTTGCGGTCGATGAAGCGCGCCATGTCGCCCTGGCTCGGCGACGTTACCAGCTGCACCGTGTACGCTGCGGGGTTCTGCTGCAGGAGCCACTGGCTGTCCTGCAACACGCCGGCGCCGCCACCCTGGCCCCGCAGCTTGCGGACCGTGCTGCGCAGGTCGGCGAGGCTCTTTTCGAGGCTGCCGAGCTTGCCGCCGACGCGATCGATGCTCGCCTGCTGTTGCGCATCGGCTTCCTGCTGGGCGCTCAATTGCGCCGTCAGGGCGGCTACCTGGGTGTCGACCGCAGTGATGTGGGACTGGCTTTGCGCCACTGCCGACTCGAGGCTTGCGGGTGCGAAGGCGGGCAGCCATTTGACCAGGACGAAGCCCAGCACGGTCAGCAACAACAGACCGGCGATCGCCAGGTGCGTCCAGCGGAACCGGTCGCGCGTCTCGCCGCGATGTGTCGCCAGCGCAACTGCAAGCTTGCCGATCTCGTCGTCGAGGCGCTGCGTCTCGGACTGCAGGACGCCGACCAGGCGCCGCAGATCCTGGAACTCGGCATAGCGCTCGCGCTGCAGGGCGCCCAGGCCGTCGATCCGCGCCTCGACGATCGCTTGCTGCCGCTCCGTCTGTTCACGAACGGTTTCGATGCGGCTCCTGTTGCCGCGCGTCGCCGTGTCGAGCAGCTGGCAGGCGATGTCGAACTGATCGAGGCGCGTCCGCTGCTCGGAGACGATCTGTTCCTGCGCCCTGAACAGCGCCGCGAGCGAACCGATGCCGGCGTCGAGATCTGCCAGCTCGGCAGCGATGCGTGCGTTGCTGCCCGCCAGCCGTGCCTCCCAGCGCTGCTCGGAGTCCGCCAGCGCGGCACGGGCTTCGCCGTGCAGCGCAGCGAGCCGCTGTTCGGTGGCGGTGGCACGTGCGGTCAGCGACTCACCCTGCTGCCGCAGGTCGGCGCCAAGTTGATGCACACGACCGGAAAGGGCGCCGCCCGACTGGCGGATCTCGCCGAGTTCGCTGTCGATGCGGCGATTGTTTGCCGCGTACAGCGCCGTCAGATCCTCGTAGTCGCGCAGCACACGGTCTAGCTGCGCGTTGATCTCCTTGGCCGTCGTGCTGGCGCCGTTGGTCTGCGTCAGCTCAAGCAGCCTGGCCATCTCCGGTCGGATGATGGGAACCTGCAGGGTTGTTGCTTCGGGTGTGGCGGTGGCTACGGCTGCGGGCTGCGACTCGCTCGGCAGCACCAGTTTGGCAGTTTCGGTCATGTTCGGCCCCTCTGGTTGATTGGCAGGCATGCGTCCAGGAAAATGCGCGCTGGCGCGCAGTACGACGACAGTTCAGCGATTGCCCCGGACCTCCCTTGATGACGACGCGCGTGATCATGCGACACGCCCGGGGCAGTATATGTTCCGCGATCGATCGGGGTCAATCGTCACTCAGGCTCCGAGCGAACCCGGACGTTGACGCTTCGCCCTTCTCCGATGCTCGCTGGCAGGATGCCTTCCGGAGTTCCTGGAGTTCTCGGAGGCAACTCGGGATTCAAGGTGGGAGGAACGGCGCGGGCCGGCAGAGCACGCGGGCGAGTTCGCGTTCGAGCGCGTCGTCGTCCAGGTCATCGTTCTCGATGACGGCCGCGTCCAGGTAGCGGGTCGCCAGTTCCACCAGACAACGCTCGATGCGCTCGGCGCGGTCCGGGTCGGCGAGCATGTAGCGGTCGAAAGGATCGACGGTGCCGGCTCGAATCCGGGCGGCGATCCGCCGGTGGCGGGTGGCGGGGGCGACGTCGAGCACGATGACCGTCGTTTCGGGCGGCAGCGCCGCGCGCAAGGAACGTTCCAGAGCCGGGCTGCGGGCGCGTGCGGCCCACTCCTCGCGCTGCTGGCCCAGAAGCAGCGCCAGCAGCCGCAGCGCGGTGTGGCTGACCACCACCAGGGGAGCGGCCGACGGCCGATAGCGGCGCCGGTCGCGCGCCAGGAGCAGTCGGCCCACGGCCGACAGCAGCGGGCGCAGCAGCGGAAACACGCCCAGGAACGCCTGCTCTCGAAACCGGCCCCAGCGTCCCTTGCTCTCGCTGCTGGAGCGTGCATCGGCGGCCGGCGCCGCGGCGAATCCGCCGGCGCGCTTCTCGACGCGATGGCCGGCCGCTCGCCAGCGGTGGATGAGGAACTCGGCGACGTAATCCTTGCCGGCGGCATCAGTGCCGAGAATCAAGAGAACGGGTGGCGGCGGAGGGAGCATCGGGGACTCGTTTACGGCCGGTAGAATCGGGGGCATGGTATGCCGTCGCTGTCCACGGCGCAGCTCTGGTTCGCCACGGTCCTCGCCGCCGGCGGGCAGTCGCTCAGAAAAGCATGTCGGCCCAGATGTTCTGCGCCCAGCCGGCAGCGATGCGGCCTTCGAGTTCGCTGCGTGCGCTCGAGACGCCACCGGCGCCAGCGACCGGCTGCACGACCCCGGTGTTGCGGTCGTACTGGAATACCGAGGCGACGTGGATGGCGTTGCGCGAGTCGACGAAGCTGTAGCAGGTGTTCATCAGCACCGGCGCCGGGTCAGGCTGCTCGCCTGCGAGCAGCCTGAGGATCGCCGCCGCGGCCAGCTTCGCCTGCTGGTTGGCAACGTGCCCGGACTTCGGCATCGTCGGCGCCGGGAAGATCGCGTCGCCGAGCACATGCACCGCCGGCGTATTGCTCGACTCCATCGACAGCCAGTCGATCTCGACCCAGCGCTGGTTGATCAGTTGCAGCCCCGATCTGGCGGCGATGTCGGCTGCACGCTGCGGTGGAATCACGTTCAGGACGTCGGCTCTGACCTTGTCGAAGTCGAGGTGGGCGGTCCTCGTGGTGACGTCCACATCGCGCAGCTCGCTCTGCGGCCGATACTCGATGATGCCCGGATAGAGTTCGGCCCACGCCTTGGCGAAGAGTCCCTTCTTGGAGACGATCTCGTCGTTGGCGTCGAGGACGATGACCTTCGATCGCGGCTTGTGTCGCTTGCAGTAGTCGGCAACCAGGCTGGCGCGCTCGTATGGCCCGGGCGGACAACGGTACGGCGCCCTCGGGACCGAGAGCACGAAGACGCCGCCGTCCGGCATCGCTTCGAGCTGCCGCCGCAGCGCCACGGTCTGCGCGCCCGCCTTCCAGGCGTGCAGGATGGTGGCCTGGGCGCCGGCATTGTCGAGCCCGGGAATCTCCTGCCACATGAAGTCGATTCCGGGCGACAGGACGAGGCGGTCGTAGCGCAGGTCGCCGCCGCCGGCCAGGCGCACGCTGCGCGCCGCCGCGTCGATCGCCAGCACCTCGTCATGTACGATGCGCACCCCCCAGTGGCTCTGCAGGCGATCATAGCCGAGCGTGATGTCGGCCATGCTGCGGCTGCCGCCGATGACCAGATTGGACATCGGGCAGGAGACGAAGTGAGGCGAGCGCTCGACCAGCGTGACCTCGACGCCGCGCGCGCTCCACATGCGCAGGTACTTCGCCGCCGTGGCGCCGCCATAGCCGCCGCCGACGACGACGACGTGGCCGCGCGGCTGCCGCAGGGCGCTGCCGGCGCAGCCCGCGACGGTGAGTACTCCGGCCAGGGTGCCGGCCTTCAGAAAAGCGCGTCGGTTGCGGTCTGCCATGTCGCTGTTTCCTACTTCTGCGCCGCAAAGTAGGCGGCGATCAGTTCGAGCTGTTCATCCGTGTAGCCCTTGGCGATCTGCGGCATGATCGTGCCGGGCCGCTGGCCGCTCTTGAAATCGGCCAGTTTCTGCAGGCTGTGGCGTTTCTCGATACCCGCCAGGGGGTCGATCCCGGAGCCGGCGACCGGCCGGCCGTCGGTGCCGTGGCAGTTGGCACAGGTGGCAGCGAGATTGCGCGCCCGTTCCGGGTCTGCTGCCTGGGCGAACAGGCTGCTGGTCAGCAGGGTCAGGGCGACAAGAGCGGATAGCCGTTTCATCGAGAGTTCTCCAGAAAGTCGGCCGGCGCGCGGCGACGCCGGCCGGAAGCGCGCTGCCTCATACGCGAACGATGCGGACGCTGTCCGTGCTGCCCGCACGTGGCCCGGCCGAGCCAAAAACGAAGGCCAGCAGGTCGCCTTCACGGACCAGGCCGGCGCTGCGGGCGGCAACGACGGCCAGCCGCAATTGCTCGCCGGGGTCGGAGTTCGCCGGCACGACGAGCGGCCGGACGCCCCAGACCAGCGACAGGTCGCCGAGCACCTGGCTGCTCGTCGAGATGCCGGCGATCGGCACCTTCGGCCGGAAGGCGGCGACACGATGCGCCGTCTGCCCGCTGCGCGTCGGGCAGAGGATTGCCGCGACGCCGAGTTCCTCGGCGGCCTGCACAGCGGCGTGCGCCACCGCCCAGGCGACACGGTCGCCGTCGGCGCCGGTGGCCGCAGGCGCCACGCGCTGGCGTGGCCAGCCTTCAGCCGACTCGGCGACTTCGCTCATCATGCGCACGGTCTGGCTCGGGTAGAGGCCGACGGCGGTTTCCTCGGAAAGCATCAGCGCATCGGTGCCGTCGAGGACGGCGTTGGCGACGTCGTTGACCTCGGCGCGCGTCGGCAGCGGCGAGCGGGTCATCGACTCGAGCATCTGCGTCGCGGTGATCACCGGCTTCCCTGCCAGGTTGCAGTGGCGAATGATCTCCTTCTGCAGCAGCGGCACGCTGCGGGCCGGCATCTGGATGCCGAGATCGCCGCGCGCGACCATCACCGCGTCGGCTGCCCTGACGATGCCGTCGAGGTTGTCGATCGCGGCTGCCGTCTCGATCTTCGGCACCAGCGCCGGGCGGACACCACGTTTCGGGAGCATCGCCCGTACCCGCTCGACGTCCTCGGCGCGGCGAACGAAGGAGAGCCCGATGAAATCGACCTTGGCGGCGATCGCCATCTCGAGAGCCAGCGCGTCACGCTCGGTGAAGGGCTCGACGTGCGCCTCGGCGCGCGGCAGGTGCATGCCCTTGCGCGAACGCAGGGTGCCGCCGCGCACGACCTCGGTGCGTACGTCGTTGCCCAGCGATTCGATCACCCGCAGAACGATGGCGCCGTCGGCGAGGTAGACATCGTCGTTCGGAAGGACCCAATGCGCCAGGTCGGACAGGGTGGTTGCCACATGCCGCTCGTCGCCGCGGCCGTCGTCGCTGCCGCTGAGGATGAACTCCTGGCCATTCGCGAGTTCAACTTCGCCGTTGACGATGATGCCGGAGCGAATCTTCGGGCCGGGAAGATCGACCAGCGTGCCGATGCTGCGTCCGAGCACCTGCGACAGTTCGCGGACGCGGCGGACGTTGGCGCTGTGCGTTTCCATGTCGGCGTGCGCGGCGTTCAGCCGTACCACGTCGACGCCGGCTTCGAGGAGCTGCCGCAGCGGCTCCATCTCGGAGGTGGCGGGGCCGATCGTCGCCACGATCTTGGTTCGGCGCATCAACTACTCCTCGCTCGTTTCAGGATCCCGGCTGCTCTGCCGGTACCCCAGGCGGGCGTCACCGCCAGCCGCGGACCAGTCTTCAGGATGCCGAAACGCTACCAAAAAACGACCGAGTATATGGGCGGCCGGCGCCGGCAGTCAATTGCGGGCTGGCCGGCCGCAGGCAGAGGCGGCGCGGCGCCAGGCGGGTTGCGGCAGCCTCATGACAGGGGTTGCAGCAACGGTCCGCGGCTGCACTTGCGGGCGACGATGACGATGTCGCGCTGCAAGCATCGCGGTACGACTCGGTACGCCAGCCGCAGGATCGTGTCGCGACGACTGCCTCGCCGGTCGTCGTGGCGATAGCCGACGGACTGCAGGGCGAAGCCGGATGCCTCGACGAAGCGGCTGACTTCGGCGCACGAGTACTCGCGCACATGGCCCATGTGTCCGAGGCGGCGCAGCTTGCCGAACTCGGTCAGTGGATCGGCGACGCTCCTGCCGAGGGCGAAGCGCGCGAGGCTCGGGAGCGAATAGACGTTCGGTGTCGTCAGCAGGAGGAAACCGCCGTGCACCAGCACGCGGCAGATCTCCGACAGGACGAAGGCCGGGTCGATGCGCAGATGTTCGAAGGTATCGCACAGCAGCGCCCCACTGAAGTGCTCATCGGGGAAGGGCAGGGGGCTACGTTCGATATCGCACTGGCGCACGTCGAGGCGCAGGTTTTCGATCAGACCGGCGACCCGCTGCGGTGCGATGTCGACGCCGATGACCGGGTAGCTCGCGCGCTGCAGCAGGGCAGTCATGTGGCACGGTGCCGCGCCGACGTCGATGATGCTGCCGACGGGTGCCAGACCGGCGACCAGCCGCAGATCGGCCAGGTAGCGTTGCGCGTGCGCCGTCAGATTGCTGAGGTGCCACTGGCGGGCAGGGCCATAGTCCCGGTGCACTGCCGACCAGAGATCCTGCAGCGCGGCCTGGCCAGGCGAAGCGTTCGTCGTCATCCGGTCGGCAACTTCGCCGTTGCCGCCGCTCAGGCGGCGTCTGCGGCAGCACCGTCGACGGGCCCGCTGCTCATAGACGGAACCTGCCGACGATCTGGTCGAGATCGCGCGAGAGTCGTTCGAGGCGATTGGCGCTGCCGGCAATCGTGCTCAGCGAGTGACGGCTGTCTTCCGCCATCTGCGCCACCTGCTGCACACTGACGGCAATCGCCGAGCTGGCGGCGCGTTGTTCCTCGATGGCACCGGTGATCTCGCCGACCTCGCTCGCCACCCCGGCGAGTTGTTGCCTGATCGTCGTCATCGCTGCGAAGGCCCCTCGCGCCTGCGCAACGCTCTGGTTCACGGCGCTCAGGCTCTGCTGCATGCCGTGCGCCGCCTCGGCGGAACGGGCACCGATGGCTTCGATCATGGCCGAGATCTCGCGCGTCGACCCGGCGGTACGCTCCGCCAGCTTGCGTACCTCGTCGGCAACGACGGCGAAGCCGCGTCCCTGCTCGCCGGCGCGGGCAGCCTCGATGGCCGCGTTGAGCGCCAGCAGGTTGGTCTGTTCGGCGATTTCGCGAATGGTCTCGGTGATCGCTGTGATGCGCCTGGTCTCGTCGCCGAGCGCCCCGATCAGCTCGCTTGCCACGCCAACCGAGTCGGCCACACGAGCGATCTGCTCGCTGACCGCGCGGACCTCGTCGCCTCCCTGCTGTGCCAGCGTTTCCGCTTCGCCGCCATGCTGCCGCACGTTGCGTGCGAAGTCGGCCGTCTGCATCACGCTCCGTGCCATCTGTTCGACCGAGCTCGACATGGCGCTGGCGGCGTCGCTCTGCGTGCGCGAGCCCGTCACCACGTGACCTGCCTCGGCAGCAAGTTGTGCAGCCGCGTTCAGCACTTCCTGCGAGCCCTTGCGGATCGACCGTACCGTTTCGCGCAGGCCATCCTGCATGACGCCGATGTCGGCAAGCAGGCTGCGTCCGTCATTCGGTCGCAGCTGCAGTGCCTGCGTGAGATCGCCGGCAGCCAGTCGCGAGACCGCTTTGGCGGCAGCCGCCGGTTCGCCGCCGAGCAGCCCGAGCAACATCTTCCCCAGCCCGAGATAGGACAGGATGACGCAAAGCAGCGTCACGACAGCGACGCCGACGCTGGTGTAAAGCACCCGTTCGCGGGCCGCGTCGGCGCGTGCCCGCGTGTTTTCCGCCAGCGTCTCGAGCTCGCCAGACAGGCCGGCGAGCGCTGCTGCGGCACTCGCGGCCGAGGCGTCGAAACCACCCTCACCCTTCATGATCGCGTTTCCCGCCTCCCGACCCTGCCCGACGTAAGCGTGCACCATGCGCTCCCCGATCTCGTACAGGCGCCGGACGGCGTCGTCGAGTTGCCGCAGCGAAGCCTGCCGCTCGGGCAGGAGCGCGGCCAGCCGGTCGATGTGGTGCAGTGCCTGCGTGCGCTGCTCGCCGGCCTCCGCAAAGCTCGCTTCGCCGACGGCGGCGGCATCGCTGAGAAACTGCTGTATCTGGACGACGTGGTATCGCGCGTCCTTGAACAGACGAATGGACTGTTCGGCCCGCGCGGCTTCGTCGGCGGCCAGCGACAGCGCGCTGCTGCTCCGCCAGACAATGACGTTGCCACCGATGAGCAGGGCGCAGATGAGCAGTGCCGAGTAGAACAGGGATCGTTTGAGCGAGAGCTGGTTCAGGTTCATGATGAGGCTTCGGGGCGCTGGGTTGCGGAAACGGCGAAGAGTGTGGACCATAGACTTGCGACGGCAGTCGGGCAAGATGTCGTTGGCGGACCCGGTCGCCGGGTCGCCTGCGTTCATCGTGCAGTCTGCCCTCGTCAACGGCTTACCGGCAGGGATCTTGAGCTGCCTGCCGCGAGGGGGCCTCGACACTCCTGACAGCCCGCCAGGCGGTGCCGCGCGGCAGCCGATGACCCAACGGCGGTGTGCCGGAAGCGACCACCGGTCTTTGCCCTGCGCGCCCGCGCGGTGGTAACCTAGCCGCGTTGACCACCAAGGAGGAGAGACGATGCAAGCGAGATCCCGTCGTTGGCTTGCCGCCATTGCTGTTGCCGCTGCCGTGCCCGCTTGCGTTGGCACGCCCGAGCGTGGCGGCGACTATCCACGTTCGTCGGCCCTGCCGGCACCGGCCGACCCGGCCGACAACCCGACGACGCCGGCCAAGGCTGCGCTTGGCAAGAAGCTGTTCTTCGATCCACGGCTTTCCGGCGATGGCAGCATGGCCTGCCAAGGGTGTCACTACCGCCATCTCGGCTGGACCGACGGGCTGCCGCTGTCGCGCAAGGTCGGCGGTGGCATGAACACCCGGCATACGCCGAGCGTCTACAACACCGGCTATTACACCTCGTGGTACTGGGATGGGCGGGCGAAGACGCTGGAGGGCCAGGTGACGGCTGCCTGGAAGGCACAGATTGGTGCCGATCCGGCCCGGGCAGCCGCCGTGATCGCCGCGGTTCCCGCTTATCAGGCCGAGTTTCAGGCAGTATTTGGCGCCGGACCGAGCGCCGAGAACACCGCGCAGGCGCTGGCGGCGTTCCTGCGGACGCTGAACAGCGGCGAGTCGCCCTGGGATCGCTACACTGCTGGCGACAAGACTGCCGTGTCGGCCGATGCGGCAGCCGGCTACGAGTTGTTCGTCGGCAAGGCGGGCTGCGCCGGCTGCCACAAGCCGCCGCTTTTCAGTGACAGCCAGTTCCACAACGTCGGCCTTGAAGCGGGCAAGGCCAACCCTGATCCGGGCCGCTTTGCCGTGACCAAGGACGCCACGGACATGTCGGCGTTCAAGACGCCGTCGCTGCGCTCGGTGGCGATTTCCGGTCCCTATTTCCACGACGGCAGTGCCAGCAGCCTCGATGCCGCAGTGCGCTACATGGCTTCGGGTGGCAAGGCCGATGCGAACAGGAGCGGCCTGCTGGTCGATCGCAAGCTGGCCGACAAGGAGATCGCGCAATTGCTCGCCTTTCTCGACACGCTGACCAGCCACGAGCGCTTCGCGCCACCGACGCTGCCGTAGCGCGTTGCCGATGCGCGGAGAACGGCCGCCCGCCGGCGTTGGTCCGGCAGACGTTTCGTCAGGGCGGCCGTCCATTCGCCGGCAGGGCCGGTGAAGGACCGCGAGCAGCTCGCCGGCATCGCCTTCGGTCTTCTGGCCTATGGCATGTGGGGATTCTTTCCGCTGTTCTTCCGCCAGCTCGCGCATGTGCCGCCGATGGACATCCTGAGCCACCGCGCCGTCTGGGCCTGCGTCTTCGTCGGCGCTCTGCTGACGCTGCGCCGGCAGTGGGCCAGTGTCGCGGCAGTCCTCCGCAGCACCAGCCACCTGCTGTTGCTGGGCACTGCCGCGCTGCTGATCGGTGCGAACTGGCTGGTCTTCCTGTGGGCCGTCGACACGCAGCAGGTGGTCGCGTCGAGCCTCGGCTATTTTTTGACGCCGCTGGTCAACGTCGTTCTCGGACTCGCCGTTCTCAAGGAACGCCTCAATCGGCTGGAGTGGCTGGCGGTGGCGCTGGCGGTGGCGGCGATCGGCAATGAGATTCTCGCTTTCGGCAGCCTGCCCTGGGTGTCGCTGGTCCTCGCCGGAACCTTCGGCACCTACGGCCTGATCCGCAAGCGTCTGCCGGTCGATGTCGTCTCGGGCCTCTGGCTCGAGACACTGGCGATGCTGCCGCTGTGCGTGCTCTACGCCATCTGGCAAGGGGAGCAGGGACACTCCGTCTGGTCGGGGCAGGCAGCGATGACCAGCGCCCTGCTGATCGCTTCCGGCGTGCTCACCGCGCTGCCGCTGCTGTCATTCGCTGCTGCCACGCAGCGTCTCGATCTGGCGACGGTCGGCATGCTGATGTACATCAACCCGACGCTGCAGTTCGTCACGGCCGTCTGGCTCTTCGGCGAGCCGATGCAGACCAGCCGCTTGCTCAGCTTTGGCCTGATCTGGCTCGGGCTGCTGGTCTTCAGCTGGAGTGCGTGGGGGAAGTACCGCCATCCCGCCTAGTCGGGAGAGTCACCAGCAGGCGAGCGTCCGGCAACGGCAACGGGTCACTCCGTTGCCACGCCGCGCTGCCTGCCGATAGCGGTGGCCAGCCGGGGTGAGCACCGCGCGTCGTCACTGTCCAGTTTCGTCGATGGTCTCGCTGTTCGCGAAACCCGAACCCGGCTCAGCGTGGCCCGTCGGGCATCGCTGAGCGAGTTTTGCGGAAAAATCTATTGGCCTGGAAGCCAGCCGGCAAACGATAAAAACTCAGCCGACGGCTGAGATTATCTCAGCCGTCTTCCTGGCTTTAGCCACGCAGCTTCGGGGTGCATGCTTGCGCTGTTCACCGGACGATGGGAAACTCGCCCTTCCCCATACCCCTAGGAGAACTTCATGACGACTCAGGACATTTCGCGTTGGCAGGAGCTGGCGCTGCAGTACGGTTCGGAGCTGGGCATCAAAATCCTCGCCGCGATCGCCTTCTGGGTCGTCGGGCGCTGGCTGATCGGCACCGTCGGCCACCTCGTGCAAAACGCTCTCGAGCGTCAGAAGGTGGACGCGACGGTCATGCGCTACCTCGGGACGGTGATCAACGTCACCCTGAACATCCTGCTGGTGGTTGGCATTCTCGGCTACTTCGGCATTCAGACGACGACCTTCGCGGCCCTCTTCGCCGCCGCAGGTGTCGCCATCGGGCTTGCCTGGTCAGGGCTTCTCGCCAATTTCGCCGGTGGTGTCTTCCTCATCATCCTGCGACCGATCAAGGTCGGCGATTTCGTGACGGTCGCCGGCGTTACCGGCACGGTGAAGGAAGTCGGTCTTTTCACCTCGGCGATCACCACCCCCGACAACGTACTGACGCTGGTGGGCAACAGCAAGATCTTCGGCGATACGATCCAGAACTACTCGAGCAATCCCTATCGTCGCGTGGACCTGAAGGCTCAGTTGTCCGGCGCAGCCGATCACACCGCGGCGATGGCACTGCTCCGGGAAAAGGTCGCAGCGATTCCCAACGTGCTCGCCAGCCCGCCGGTCGATGTCGAGATTCTCGAGCTGAATCTCGTCGGCCCGGTGCTGGCAGTCCGCCCGTATTGCCATACGGATCACTACTGGCAGGTCTACTTCGATACCAACCGGACGATTCGCGAGTCGCTGGGCGCCGGTGGTTTCCCGGCGCCGATGCCGGCGCAGGTGGTTTTCGTCAATCAGCAGTAGCCTTGGCTGCGAGTGCTGCCGGATGCCGTGTGCGTCCGGCGCACCGTGATACTGGCCGGGTATGGCTCCCGAGTTTCTGGCCGGCAACTGTCTGCGGCTGCTCAACAGCGGCGCCGAGTATTTCCCGGCGCTGCTCGCAGCGATCGGCGAGGCGGAAAGTGAGGTGCACCTCGAGAGCTACATTTTCGAGGATGACGAGACCGGGCGTGCGGTTGCTGCTGCTCTGGCGGCGGCTGCGCGTCGCGGTGTCGTGGTGCGCGTTCTGGTGGATGGCTTCGGCGCCCCGGACTTTGCCGAGCAGCACCAGCCCGCGCTGCTTGCCGCCGGCGTGCAGGCGATGGTCTACCGGCCGGAGATTGCCCGCTTCCGCTTGCGACGACATCGGCTGCGGCGACTGCATCGCAAGCTGGCGATGATCGATGGCCGCGTCGCTTTCGTCGGCGGCATCAACGTCATCGACGATTTCAATTCGCCCTACCAGTCGTCGCCGCGCTACGACTACGCGGTGCGCGTCGAAGGTCCCTTGCTGGTGCCCATCCAGCGGGCGCTGCGCCGATTGTGGGAGGTGGTCCTCTGGGCCAGGCTCAATCGCCGCTACCGCCTGACGAGACTGGTCGAAGCGAGCGGCGCGGCGTGCGGCGAGCAGACGGCTGCCTTCCTGCTGCGCGACAGCATCCGCCACCGGCGAGACATCGAACTCGCCTACCTCGAGGCGATCCGCTCGGCGCGCGACGAGATCGTGCTCGCCAACGCCTACTTCCTGCCCGGCCGGCGTTTCCGGCGCGCATTGCGGGCTGCCGCCGGCCGGGGCGTGCGGGTGACGATCCTGCTGCAGGGACTCGTCGAGTATCGGCTGCTGCATTACGCGACGCAGGCGCTGTATGGCAACCTGCTCGCCGCCGGAATCAGGATCTTCGAGTATCAGCGCAGTTTCCTGCACGCCAAGGTGGCGGTGATCGACCGCCACTGGGCGACGGTCGGTTCGTCGAACATCGATCCCTTCAGTCTGCTCCTGGCACGGGAAGCGAACGTCGTCGTCCGCGACCGCGGCTTTGCCGACGAACTGGAGCGGAGCCTCGCGGCAGCGATGAGCGACGGCGCGATCGAACTGCCGGTCGACAGCTGGCAGCGCAAGCCGTGGTACTCGCGGCTGCTGCGGCGCGCGAGTTACAGCCTGCTGCGGATGCTGGTCGGCATCAGCGGCTACGGCAGGCGATGATCGGCAACCGCGCTGCGTCGTGCGGGGACGTGCGCGATCGACCAGTTGGCGATCGCCCAGCGCCAGAACTCGGGCAGCGGTGACTGGCGGACATCAGGCGGAACGACATGGCCGAGGAACGCGAGTGCCGCCGCCAGCAGCGGGCTGCCGCCGGCGGCATCGACCGCCTTGGCGCGGGTCTGCTTCGACAGTTTCTCGCCGGCGGCGTTGCTGACCAGTGGCAGGTGGGCGTATGCCGGGATCGGCAGTTGCAGGCGCTGCGCGAGCCAGATCTGGCGTGGGGTCGAGTCAAGGAGGTCAGCGCCGCGGACGACCGAGCTGATCTGCTGCTCGGCGTCGTCGACCACCACGGCCAGCTGGTAGGCGTACTGGCCGTCGGCTCGCAGCAGGACGAAATCACCGACGGCCTCCGCCAAGTCCTGCCGCTGTGTTCCCTGGACGCGATCGGCGAAGCGGAGTTCCTGCGCCGGGACGCGCATTCGCCAGGCGCGCGCGCTGCGTCCCGGCGGCAGTCCCGGGCGGCAGGTGCCGGGGTAGACCAGACCGCCGTCGACGGCTGCGGGCGGTGAGCAGGCAGCGATTTCGCGCCGAGAACAGGCGCAGGGGTAGACGTCGCCGCTGCCCTGGAGCTGGCTCAATGCGGCGCGGTAGGCATCCAGGCGACGGCTCTGGTAGACGACCTCGCCGTCCCACTCGAAGGCCAGTCCTGCGAGCGTGCGCAGAATGGCGTCAGCGGCCCCGGGGACGCTTCGCTGCTGGTCGATGTCCTCGATGCGCAGCAACCAGCTGCCGCCCCTGGCCCGGGCATCGAGATAGCTGCCGACGGCCGCCACCAGCGAGCCGAAGTGCAGCCGCCCCGTCGGCGACGGTGCAAAGCGGCCGCGGTGAGACGCCGGCCGCTCGGCCGCGGAGGCGAAGTCGCTCCTCATGGCGGATCGTCTGCGGGCGCTGCCGCGGGTTCGGGCTGCCGAATGGGCGCATGGATCGCGGCGGGGCGCCTTGGTGTTTGCTGTACGCCCGGGTAAAATCTTCTGGTCATCCTAAGGATTTTCGCCATGCGTGACCGTTCGCTCACTCCTGCCGACGAAGCCGCCATTCTCGCCGAGGCACTGCCCTACATCAAACGTTTTCACGGGCGGACCATCGTCGTCAAGTACGGTGGCAACGCGATGACCGACGAGCACCTCAAGCAGTGCTTTGCCCGTGACGTGGTGCTGCTGAAGCTGGTGGGGATGCACGTCGTCGTCGTGCACGGCGGCGGGCCGCAGATCGAGACCCTGCTCAAGCGAGTCGGCAAGAAGGGCCGCTTCGTGCAGGGGATGCGTGTCACCGATTCGGAGACGATGGAGATCGTCGAAATGGTGCTCGGTGGCCAGGTCAACAAGGACGTCGTCAATCTCATCAACCAGGCGGGTGGCAAGGCAGTCGGCCTGACCGGCAAGGACGGCAGCTTCATCCGCGCGAAGAAACTGTTGCTGGCCGATCGGGACAACAGCGAAGACCTGATCGACGTCGGCCAGGTTGGCGACATCACGCAGATCGACCCGTCGCTGATCGGTCACCTCGAGGCCGGAGGCTTCATCCCGGTGGTGGCGCCAATCGGTGTCGGCAAGAATGGCGAGACCTACAACATCAACGCCGATGTCGTTGCCGGCAAGATCGCCGAGATTCTCAAGGCCGAGAAGCTGGTCCTGCTGACCAACACGCCGGGAGTGCTCGACGAGACGGGTGCCCTGATCACCGGCATGACGCCGAAGCAGATTGACGACATGGTTGCCGATGGTACCCTGTCCGGCGGCATGCTGCCGAAGATCGCGTCGGCGCTCGATGCCGCGCGCAACGGTGTCAAGAGCGTGCACATCATCGATGGTCGCGTCGAGCACGCCCTGCTGCTGGAAATCCTCACCGACCATGGCGTTGGCACGATGATCAAGTCGCATTGAGCGGGAGATCGCGCTGAACGCGGCGTTACCGGTGTGGCTGTTCGACCTCGACAACACGCTGCACGATGCCACGCCGCACATATTTCCGCACATCAATCGCTCGATGGCGACCTACATTCGCCACCACCTCGGTGTTGATGACGACGAGGCCACACGCCTTCGGCTCGACTACTGGCAGCGCTACGGTGCGACGCTGCTGGGCCTGATGCGCCACCATGGCACGGACCCACAGCATTTCCTGCGCCATACGCACGATTTTCCGGACCTCAAGCAGATGCTGGTTTTCGAGCGCGGGCTGAACGCGATGCTGCGCCGCCTGCCCGGTCGCAAGATCGTTTTCTCGAACGCGCCGCTGGCCTACAGTGAGGCGGTTCTCGAACTGGTCGGCGTGCGCAAGAGGTTCTCCGCGCTGTACTCGGTCGAGCGGCTCCGCTTCCAGCCGAAGCCGGCGCTCGGCGGCTTCCGCCACCTGTTGCGCAGCGAGCGGCTGTCGCCGCGACGCTGCATCATGGTCGAGGATTCGCTGGTCAATCTGGAAACGGCGAAACATCTGGGGATGAAAACGGTCTGGATCAGTGACAGTACCCGACAGCCGCAGTGGCTGGATCTGCGCTTGCCATCGGTGCTCGAGCTGCCACGCCAGTGGCAGCGCCTGCAGTTGCGACTGGCGCCGTGCCGGCCGCTGTCACCGGCGCGGAGGGTGTTCGCAGGAGGTTTCGCCGGAGCGCCATGAGAGACGCCGACTCGCTCGCCCAGCAGATGCTGGAATACCGCGCGATCCTTGATCATTCGGGGATCGCCGTCGTGTGCCTGCGCAACCGCTCGGTCTATCGCTGCAATCCGCGTGCCGAGGAGCTGTTCGGCTGGCAGCCGGGGACCCTGGTCGGCCAGCCAGACGAGGTGTTCCATCCGGACAGCAGTGCGTGCGACGCTCTGCGGCGGAGAGTGCGCTCGTCCCTGCGCCGCGGTCAGGCGGTCGATCTGGCAACCGAAATGGTGCGCCGTGACGGGAGCGTCTTCGTTGCCCAATTTGTGGCGCGGGCGATCGACCCTGCCGCTCCGGCAAGCGGGACCGTCTGGATCGTTCGCGACATATCCGACGAGGTGCGCGCCCGGCTAGCCAACGACAGCCTGTTGCGCGAGCAGACCCTGATCTTCGAACGTGCTCCGATCGGCATTGCCTTCCTGCGCGACCGGATCATCCAGCGCTGCAATCCGAGCTTCGAGAAGATGTTCGGCTATTCGCCCGGGGCACTGCTGGGCCAGTCGACCCGCATCTGTTTTGCCAACGAGACGCGGTGGCGCGAGGCGGGCGAGCACGCGCATGCGGTGATCAGCGAGACGGGGCGTTACAGTGGCGAGCTGGAGTACCGCAAGGCTGACGGCACGCCGATCTGGTGTCAGGTGACGGGCAGCCGGTTCAACCCGGACAACCCGGAGGAGGGACTGGTCTGGCTGTTCGAGGACGTCACGGCACGGCGCGCTGCCGAAGAGGCTCTCGTGGACAGCCTGTGGGAGCAGCAGCTGATCTTCGACAACGCGATGATCGGCATCTCGTATCAGCGACAACAGACGATACTCCGCTGCAATCGGCGCTGCGAGGAGATTTTCGGCTATCCGCCAGGGGGCCTGAACGGACAATCGGCACGCATCCTTTTTGCCACCGACGAGGCGTGGGAAGGCGACGGGCGGCTGGTCTATGACCATCACCATGGAAGGGAGACCTTTGCAGGCGAGTTCGTGTATTGCCGTCGCGACGGTGAGCCAATCCGGGTGCGGGTGATCGGTCGCACGATCGGCGAGCATGAACGGGCCGATACCTGGATCTGGACATACGAGGATGTCACGGCGCAGCGGGCTGCCGAAGAGAGGCTGCGGCAAAGCCACCTCGAACTTGAGCAGCGTGTCGGCGAGCGCACCCGAGAACTGTCACAGCAGCTCCATTTCATGCGCCAGTTGATCGAGGCGATTCCCGGCCCGGTGTTCTACAAGAGCCGCGATGGGCGCTACCTCGGCTGCAATCAGGCGTTCGTCGAACTGATCGGCAAGGCGCGCAGCGAAGTCGTCGGCGCCACAGTTGATGACCTGGCGCCGCATGATCTCGCCGATCGCTACCGGGCTGCCGACGAGGAACTCCTCGCGCGCGGTGGTTCGCTGGTCTATGAGGCGAAGGTCCGCCATGCCGACGGCAGTGAGCGGGATGTCATCTTTCACAAGGCGACCTACGGCAAGCCCGACGAGCCCGGCAGTGGCCTGGTCGGCGTGATTCTCGACATCACCGAACGCAAGCGGATGGAGGCGAGGTTGCAGCAGGCGGCAACGGTCTTCGACAGCAGTGCCGAAGGCATCACCATCACCGCTCCCGACGGCAGCATCATCGCGGTGAACCGGGCGTTCTCCGAGATTACCGGTTATGGTGAGGAGGAAGTCATCGGGCGCAACCCGCGCATGCTGCAGTCCGGCCGTCAGGATCAGGATGTCTATCGCCAGATGTGGCAGGAACTGCGGACGACTGGTCGCTGGCAGGGCGAGTTGTGGAACCGGCGCAAGGATGGCAGGACCTTTCTCGAATCCCTGACGATCAGTGCGGTAAAGGACAGCGAGGGTCGCGTCACGCACTATGTCGGTGTTTTCTCGGACATCACCGAGTTGCGCAAGGCACACGACCAGCTCGACCATCAGGCGCACCACGATCCGCTGACCGGCCTGCCCAACCGGCTGCTGCTCGGCGACCGGTTGCACAAGGCGATGCAGCGTGCTCACCGCGAGGAAGCCCAGCTTGCCGTTCTCTTCATCGATCTCGACCGCTTCAAAGTCATCAACGATACGCTTGGCCATCAGGCGGGCGATCGTGTCCTCTGCGAGGTTGCGCGTCGCCTGAGCAGGTTGATGCGGGAATCGGACACCGTGGGTCGTCTCGGGGGCGACGAGTTCCTGATCATTGTCGAGCGGATTGCCGATCCGGGCGCTGCCTCACATGTGGCGGAAAAGATCCTCACCGTTCTGCAGGATGCTCCGGTGACGGTCGAACACGAGTTCTTTGTCGGCGCAAGTATCGGCATCAGCGTTTTCCCACAGGATGGGAACGAGGTCGATACGCTGATGAAGAATGCCGATGTCGCGATGTATCGGGCGAAGGAGCGCGGTCGGAATACCTACGACTTCTTCACCAAGGCCCTGACCCGGTCGTCGCTCGAACGTCTGCAGATGGAGACCGATCTGCGGCGCGCCATCGAACGTGACGAACTGCTCGTCTACCTGCAACCGCAGTTCTCCCTGCGCGACGGCCGCCTGCTTGGTGCCGAGGCGCTGGTGCGCTGGCTGCGGCCGCAGCACGGGCTGGTGATGCCCGGGGAGTTCATCCGGCTGGCTGAGGAGTCGGGGCTGATCGTCGCGATCGGTGAATGGGTGCTGCTGACGGCGGCAAGCCACTGGGCCGCCTGGCTCGCCGCCGGCCTGGCTCCCGGGGTGCTCTCGGTCAACGTTTCCGGGGTCGAGTTCAGCCGTGGCAGAATCGAGCAGACGGCGCGCAAGACCATTGCCTCTTCCGGGCTGGCGGCGGGGTGTATCGAACTGGAAATCACCGAAAGCGCGATCATGAGCCATGCCGAGAGCAGCGTGCAGGTGCTGGACAATCTGCGGGCCATGGGCATCAGTCTCGTGATCGACGATTTCGGTACCGGCTACTCCTCGCTTGCCTATCTCAAGCGCCTGCCGATCAACAAGTTGAAGATCGATCAGAGCTTCGTCCGCGGACTGCCGGGCGACGTTGAAGACTGCGCCATTACCCGCGCCGTGATCGCGCTCGCCCACAGCCTGCAACTGACGGTCATCGCCGAGGGTGTCGAGTCTGCCGTGCAGCGTGAATTTCTGGCCAGCGAAGGCTGCGACGAGATGCAGGGCTACCTTTGCGGACGACCGCTGCCGATCGACGAGTACCGCCAGCGTTTCCTTGACCATTGTTGAGCCCAAAGACTTCCAGATGTCCTCCAGATTGCCTTTCATCGATGCGCTCAAGGCGCTTGCCGCGCAGTTGATCGTCCTGCATCATCTTGCCTTCTATGGGCCAATGTCCGACCACGCGCACGCACTGACGCCGGATCTGATCTCCTGGCTCAGCCAGGATGCGCGTTATGCAGTCCAGGTTTTTCTCGTGCTCGGCGGTTTCCTGGCAGTTCAGAGTCTGGCGCCGGCGGGGCGCCTGCGCACAACGGCGCCGCTCGGTCTGCTCTGGAAGCGCTACTGCAAGCTGGTGGGCCCCTACGTGGTTGCCGTGCTGCTTGCCTTGCTCAGTGCCGCCATTGGCCGCATGCTGATGGAGCACGACTCATTGCCGGCACGTCCCAGCCTGTCGCAGGTGCTGGCGCATGCGTTGCTGCTGCAGAGCATTCTCGGCTACGAAGGCCTCTCGGCAGGCGTCTGGTACATCGCCATAGACTTTCAGTTGTTCGCCCTGCTGCTCGGCCTGCTCTGGCTGGCACGTCAGGTCGCTGCCGGCGCTGCCCGGGAGGCGGTCGTTGCCAGCTGCCTGGTCGCCACGCTGGGCGTTGCGTCGCTCTACCATTTCAACCTCGAAGCCGAGTGGGATAGCTGGGGCGTCTACTTCTTCGGCTCCTATGCCCTCGGTGTGGCAAGCTACTGGGTGACCAATGGTCAATCGCAACGCGCCGCGTGGTGGCTCCTGCCGGTGGTGACGCTGGTCGCGCTTGCACTGCTGCTCGAATACCGGCCACGCATCGCGGTCGCGCTGGTGGTCGCGCTGACGCTGGCCCTTGCGCGTCGCTACGGCGTTCTCGAGCGCTGGCCGAAGTCGAGCGTTGTCGGCTACCTCGGACGGACCTCCTATTCGCTGTTTCTCGTACACTTCCCGGTCTGTCTGCTGGTGAACGCCCTGTTCTCGCGTTTCGGCGTGCAGGACCCGTGGTTCAACCTCGGCGGCCTGGTCATCGCTTGGCTGGCGAGCATGGCCGCTGCCGCCCTGTTCTTCCGTTTCGTCGAGGATGCCCTGGCGCAGCCTGGCCGCCTGACGGCTGCTGCGGCGCCGGTCAGGCAGACGCCTTGAGCCAGGCAGCGGCGCTGAGCGCAAAATAGCTCAGGATGCCATCGGCGCCAGCACGCTTGCACGCCAGCAGGCTCTCGAGAACACAGGCCTCCTCGTCGAGCCAGCCGTTCTGTGCCGCCGCCTTGAGCATCGCGTATTCACCGCTCACCTGATAGACGTAGGTCGGCACGCGGAACTCGTCCTTGACGCGGCGGACGATGTCGAGGTAGGGCATTCCCGGCTTGACCATCACCATGTCGGCGCCTTCGGCGATGTCGAGAGCCACCTCGCGCAGCGCCTCGTCGCTGTTGGCGGGGTCCATCTGGTAGCTGTACTTGTTGCCCCTGCCCAGATTCCCAGCCGAACCGACCGCGTCCCGGAACGGGCCGTAGAAGCTCGAGGCGTACTTCGCCGCATAGGCGAGAATGCGGGTGTGGATCGCGCCCGCATCGTCCAGTTCGCGGCGGATGCGGGCGACGCGACCGTCCATCATGTCCGACGGCGCGACGATGTCGGCGCCTGCCTGGGCATGCACCAGCGCCTGCCTGGCGAGCACCTCGATCGTCTCGTCGTTGAGAACGTAGGCGTGCGGGTCGTCGGCGTCGATCAGGCCGTCCTGTCCGTGGCTGGTGTAGGGATCGAGCGCGACGTCGGTGATCACGCCGAGCTCCGGGAATTCCTTCTTCAGCGCGGCAACCACCCGCGGCACCAGCCCGTCGGGGTTCAGCGCCTCTTCCGCACCCGCTGTCTTGGCGCTGCCGTCGACCACCGGGAAGAGGGCCACCGCCGGGATGCCGAGAGTGAGGGCACGTTCGGCCGTATTCAGGAGCCGATCGAGGCTCTGACGCTCGATCCCCGGCATCGAGGGAATCGGCTCGACGCGTCCGCTGCCTTCGAGGACGAAGACCGGGTAAATGAGGTCGTCGGCACTCAGCCGGTTCTCGCGCATCAAACGGCGGGAGAAGTCATCACGTCGCATGCGTCGCATGCGTGTGGCAGGGAAGTGGCAGTGGTTGGACATGTGTGCGGCGCCTGTCTTCAGGTGGAAATAAACACAATGAATCGAATTTGCAGCCTGACGAGGGAACTGTTCGGCGATGCAGCACTCCATGTCAGCAGATGGCGTTGCCGTCTCCCGCTTCACCTCCCTGAGCGGGTGCCTTATTCCCTTAAGGCATGTCCTGCCCCCGGCTCCCCCCCTTTGCCGGGGGTTTTTTTTGTGGCTTGCTGCCGGCGGCACTGCGCGCGCTCCAGCCGATGGCCGCACGCTTCCGGTGCGCCGTTCTCGCGCCTGGCGAGTTGGCTGGTGCCGCCGCCGCTTCCTTGACGCGCAACCCGAGCCAGCCGGCAAGAACGGCCTCGGCCTGCACGATCCCCCACTTCCTGAGGCTCGAGAACAGCTGCCAGGTGCAGCGGCCGCCGGTTGTCGCAAGGACCTGCGCCACCTCCCGCGCAGCGAGGTCCTGCTGTTGCCGGGTCAGTTTGTCCGCCTTCGACAACAGCACGTGGATCGGCTTCCCGGTCGGGGCAAACCAGCCAAGCATCTGCAGATCGAGTTCGGTCAGCGGGTGCCGGCTGTCCATGATCAGGACGAGGCCGCAAAGCGCCTCGCGGTACCGCAGATAGGGCGCGAGCAGACCCTCCCACTGCGAGCGGATCTCTTCCGGTGCCTTGGCGAAGCCATAACCGGGCAGGTCGACGAGATACTTTCCCGCTTCGATCCGGAAGTAGTTGATATGCTGGGTCCGTCCGGGCGTTCGCGAGACGAAGGCCAGGCGCGTGTGGTTGGCGAGGGCATTGATCGCTGAGGACTTGCCCGAGTTCGAACGGCCGGCAAAGGCGATTTCGGCCTGCGAATCGGCTGGCAGATCCTGCAGCCGGGCGACCGTCGTCTGAAAGACCGCCTTCTGAAAGAGGGGCATGGAGGAACCCGCGGGGTGGTGGAAAGTGGAAACGGGGAGGCGCGCGCCAGGCTGCCAAACTGATATAGAATATCAGCTTTGTTGCCCGGCTTCGCAGTCCTCAGATCAGTCATCGTTGTCAATGGGAGTTTGGACATGATTCGTACCATGGCACTAGCGGTTCTCCTGGCCGCCAGTTTCCCAGTCTTCGCAGCAGAACAGGCGAAAGCGAAGCCCGACCTCGCCAAAGCCCAGGAAATTGCCGAGGGCGTCTGTGTGGCCTGTCATGCTGCTGACGGGAACAGTCCGACTGCAGCCAATCCAATTCTCGCCGGCCAGGTTCCCGAGTATCTCTACAAGCAGCTGAGCAACTTCAAGTCTGTCGATGGCAAGCCGCCGGTGCGCAACAATGCGATCATGGGCGGAATGGTCGCGGCACTTTCGGATGAAGACATGCGCGGCCTCGCGCTCTACTTCGCGCAGCAGAAGATCAAGCCCTCCATGGCCAAGGATGAAACGCTCCTGGCGGAGGGCAAGTCATTGTGGCGAAAGGGAGATTTCGACAAGGGCGTGCCGGCGTGTGCCGGTTGTCACGGTCCTGCCGGCGGCGGCCTGCCGATCCAGTATCCACGGCTGGCGGGCCAGTACGCCGAGTACACCGCTGCACAGCTGAAGAGCTTCCGGAGTCACGAGCGGGCGAATGATTCGGAGAAGATGATGCGTGTCATCGCAGGCAAACTCTCCGATCACCAGATCAACGCGGTTGCCGAGTACGCTGCGGGTCTACGCTAGACCTCTGGCGGACGGCTGGTGCCGGCAACTGCCCGTCAGCGTGCAGTCGCCAGCAGTTTTCGCACCCCTCGGCAGAGCGAGCGTCGGACGCTCCAGAACGGGTGCTTCCCTGACCAGAAAGGACGCTTCATGAAGACACTCAGGCAAATTCTCGCTGCCAAGAGCGCAGACCTGGCAGTTGTCTCGCCCGCGGATCCGGTTTTCCACGCGCTGCAGGTGATGTCGGACGCGAATGTCGGTGCAGTCCTCGTGCTTGACGGCGACAAGCTCGTCGGCATCTTCTCCGAACGGGATTATGCGCGCAAGGTGATCCTGCACGGCAAGGCGTCGAAGGAGACCCGCGTCGGCGAGATCATGTCCGAGAAGGTGCTCTACGTGACACCGGAGCAGACGGTCGACGAGTGCATGGCCATCATGACGGAAAAGCACTTCCGTCACCTGCCGGTGCTTGCGGAAGGCAAGGTCATCGGTATCGTCTCCATCGGCGACGTGGTCAAGGAAACGATCTGTGAGCAGCAGTTCATCATCGACCAGATGGAGAAGTACATCACCGGCTGACGCAGCAGCCGTCGTCCTCCGGCATCGGCCCGCGCTGCGGCGCGGGCTTCTTGCCAACGGTCATCACTTTCGACCCACCCCTGATGATGAAAGTCATGACCGTTTCCCTCATCCCCGGCCCTTCTCGCGCGCAAGGGAGAAGGGAGATTCGCGAGTCGCAGACGCGACTTTCACATTAAGGCAGCTCGTCGAGGCCGAAAGCAGCCAGGTGTTCGGTCTGTCCCCAGCTTTCCAGGGTCCACGTCGCGTCACGGATTTGCAGCCAGTTGATGCCGGCGTTCGGGATCAGGAAGTCGCGCGGAGCCGACAGCGGATTGCCGCGCACCAGGCGGTTGACGATGTCGAGGACGCCGCCGTGGGTGACGACGACGATGGTTTCCCCATGGTGTTCGGCGGCCAGTTGGCGCAGGCCGCCGCTGACGCGGTCGTGCAGCTGGCGCAGGCTCTCGCCGCCGAACGGGATCACGAATTCGGGATCGCGGGTTTCGAAAGAGTGGTAATCGGCAGGGTACCTGGCCCGTGACTCGTCGTAGGTCAGACCCTCGAAGAAGCCGTAGCGTCGTTCGCGAAACTCGGGCCGGAAAGCCGGCAAAAGTCTCATCCTGTGGGCGATGCGTGCGGCTGTCTGGCGCGCGCGCTGCAGGTCGCTGCTGTAGAGCGCGCTCACCGCTTCGTTTGCCAGCCAGTCTGCCGCCGCCTGCGCCTGCGCCAGCCCCGCGGCATTGAGTCCGATGTCGATCTGTCCCTGAATGCGTTTGTCGGCATTCCAGGTGGTTTCACCATGGCGGACGAGGCAGATTCGGGTTATTCCCATGTTGGTCATCACGATGTTCAGAGAGAGCTGAGGCAGGTCGCCGGCTCGCTGCCACCAGCGCGCGACCCGAGGGGCTGGTGCGGGTGGGAACAGCACGCCGGCGGCATCCGCGAGCCACCTTCCGCCAGCCGCAGCAGGCAGCGAGACGGTCCGCGAAAGCCGGATTCTAAGCCATCCGCTGGCTGCGGCCGGACTTTGCGCTGCACTCGTCAGCGTTGTTGCAGGGGATCGGCCCCGCCCGATGCCTCGGGGACGGTGGCCGCGCTGCGCCGAGCGCCTGCGGCAGCTGCCCCTGAGAATTGCTGCGGCGCAACTTCCATCGGCCTTTCATCTTGCTCTAGTGATCCTGCGATCGCCGAAAACGCGACATTGATCAGCACGACCATCGATCACTCAGAGGAGGAGACGTCATGCAGAAGTCCTTGCACATCGATTCGGGCAAGTGCACCGGGTGCCTGCAGTGCGAAATGGCCTGTTCGTACGAGAACACAGGGATGTTCAACCCGTCGAGGTCGCGCATCAAGGTCTTCGACTTCCACCACGAGGGTCGCAAGGTTCCCTACACGTGCACTCAATGTGCCGAGGCGTGGTGCCTCAATGCCTGTCCTGTCGAGGCCATCAGGGTTGATCGTGCCACCGGCGCGAAAGTGGTGCTCGAGGCCGTCTGTGTCGGCTGCAAGGTGTGCACGATTGCCTGTCCGTTCGGGACGATCAACTACAGCCGCGATTCCGGCAAGGTCCAGAAGTGCGACCTCTGTGGCGGTGATCCGGCCTGCGCGACGGCCTGCCCGACCGGGGCGATCAGCTACCTCGATGCCGACTGGACGGGCCTCGAGCGGATGCGCCAGTGGGCGCAGAAGACCGACACTGCGGCACACGTTTGAGGAGGAACGACCATGGCCTGGACACGCAAGTTCCTTCGCGTCAACCTGAACCGGGGCAGCTGTGTCAGCGAGCCACTGAACATGGCCTGGGCGGCGCAGTTCCTCGGTCAATGGGGGCTGGCGAGCAAGTACCTGGTGAGCGAGATTGATCCCGGGGCCGATCCCCTGGCACCGGACAACAAGCTGATCTACGCCACCGGGCCACTGACCGGCACGATGGCCTCGACGGGTGGCCGCTACTCGGTGGTGACCAAGGGTCCGCTGACGGGAGCCGTCGCCTGCTCCAATTCGGGAGGCTATTTCGGCGCCGAGCTGAAGTTTGCCGGCTGGGATATGATCATCATCGAGGGCAGGTCGCCGCAGCCGGTTTACCTTCACATCGAGAACGAGCGCGCCGAACTGCTGCCGGCAGGCGACCTCTGGGGCAGGACGGTCTGGGACACCGAGGCGATGCTCCGCAAGCGCCATCAGGATTCGTTGTTGCGGGTATCGAGCATTGGCCGTGCCGGCGAGAATCTGGTTCTCTTCGCCGCCATCGTCAATGACCTGCATCGTGCAGCTGGCCGTTCCGGGGTCGGTGCCGTGATGGGATCGAAGAATCTCAAGGCTGTCGCTGTTCGCGGCACCCGCGGGCTCGGCAACATCGCCGACCCGCAGGCCTTCATGGCTGCCGTGACCGCCGGCAAGAGGGTTCTCGCCGAGAATGCGGTGACCGGGCAGGGGCTGCCGACCTATGGCACGCAGGTGTTGATGAATGTGATCAACGAGATGGGCGCCTCGCCGACGCGCAATCACCGCGACGTCCAGTTCGAGGGAGCACGCCGCATTTCGGCCGAAGCGATGCACGAGCAGCGCGCGACCGACGGCCGCACGCATCTGGTGACGAACCAGGCATGCTGCGGCTGCACGATCGCCTGCGGCCGCATATCGCGGATCGACGAAAGCCATTTCTCGGTCGCGAACAAGCCGCAATACTGGTGGGCAAGTGGTGGTCTCGAATACGAGGCGGCGTGGGCGCTCGGCAACGCGAACGGGGTCGACGATCTCGAAGCCCTGCAGTACGCGAACCTGCTGTGCAACGAGGACGGCATGGACCCGATCTCCTTCGGGGCGACGGTTGGCGCGGTCATGGAACTGTACGAACTCGGCGTCCTGAGCAAGGACGAGATCGGCATCGACGCGCCATTCGGTTCGGCCGCGGCCCTTTGCCGGTTCGCCGAGATGACCGCGCGAGACGGCCGGCAAGCCCGAGCTTCTGAAGGCCTTTCAGGACGCCACGGCAGCGGTCGACTCGAGTGGTCTGTGCGTGTTCACCACCTTCGCATGGACGATGAACGACATCCAGCCGCAGGTCCAGGCCGCCTGCGGTGGCGACTGGTCGCTGGAAGCGCTGCTGCAGACCGGCGAGCGCATCTGGAACCTCGAGCGCGAGTTCAACCTGGCGGCCGGCATCACCGGCAAGGACGACACGCTGCCGCCGCGGCTGCTCAACGAACCCTGCAAGACCGGTGCTTCGCAAGGCATGGTGGCGGAACTCGGCAAGATGCTGCCGGAGTACTACAGCCTGCGCGGCTGGACCACCGACGGCGTTCCGACGGTCGACACCCGCGCGCGGCTGGGTCTCTGAGGTGCCGAGGCATGTGATCATCGGCAACGGCCCGGCGGGGGTCGTTGCCGCAGAGACCTTGCGCCATGCCGATGCGCAAGCCGACATCACATTGATCGGCGACGAGCCGGAGCCACCGTATTCGCGGATGGCGATTCCGTACCTGCTGATGGCGCGGATCGACTAAGCCGGTACCTACCTGCGCAAGGACGCCCGCCACTTCGAGGACCTGCGGATCCGTTTGCAGCTCGGCCGCGCCGAAGCCATCGACAGTGTCGGGCGCGAAGTCCACCGGGCCGACGGCAGCCGGCTGCCGTACGACCAACTGCTCATTGCCACCGGCTCGCAGCCGCTGCAGCCGCCGATTCCGGGAATCGGGTCGGCCGGGGTTCTGAGCTGCTGGACGCTGGCCGACGCTCGTGCCATCGCTGCCCGGGTCGCTACCGGAACCCGCGTGCTGCAGATGGGCGCCGGCTTCATTGGCTGCATCATCATCGAGGCTCTGGCTGAACGGGGGGCGAAGCTGACCGTCGTCGAGATGGGCAACAGGATGGTGCCACGCATGATGGACGAGGTGGCTGGCGAAACGATCCGCCGCTGGTGTCTGGACCAGGGGGTCGATTCAGGGACGGGTCCGTCTCGGCGAATGGAAGGGGCGGCTGCTTGCCAACCCGATGCTCCTCAGCGAAGCCTATCTGGCCCGCAGCCTCGCCGTTGCGCGCTTATGCAGATCACTTTCAAGCTCTTCGCCTCGCTGTCGGACTGCCTGCCACCCGCTGCCCGTAGCCGCAACGCTCTGGCGCTCGACGTTGCCGACGGCTCGACGGTCGCTGAAGTCATTGATGCGTGGACGCTGCCGCCGCGCCTCGTCCACTTGGTTCTGGTCAACGGCGAGTTCGTACCGCCAGAGTCCCGTTCTGCGCGACGGCTCAAGCCGGGCGACGCGCTGGCGATCTGGCCGCCGATTGCTGGCGGTTGAACGGGTGCCGCGTTTTGTCATGGGCCTCAGCCCTGCCGAGTTCGAGCGCCAGTTGCAGCCGCTGCTGGCCGGCTGGATCGTCGATCGGCTGCCGGCGGGCTGGCGGCTCGTCCGTCCGGGGCAGGCAGTGAATCTTTCCTGCCTGGGCCTGCCGAGCGTTCGCGCCGGTCTGCTCGAACTGCCCCGCAGTGAAGTCACGATCTCCTTCGCCGATGAGCAGCGCGGACGGGAGGCCGCGTTTCTTGCCGACTTCCTGCGTCATTTCGGGCGTGGTGGTGGTTGATGTGATAGCATTTGCTCCGGCGGGTCTCCCCGCATCGCAGGATGGTGAACCTGGTCAGGTCCGGAAGGAAGCAGCCACAGCCGTCTTATGTGAGTGCCGGGGGTAAGGCTCGCCATTTCCATTTCTGCGGGGAAGCTCGCTGCACGCCGCCGGTCTGCCCCGCAGGACGATCCCGAGCGGGCGCTGCGCGACCGGCCGCGAGCAAACTCTGACGGGGCGAGTGGCGCCATCTGCTAGAATCCGCGCATGAGTTACCAGGTCCTGGCGCGCAAGTGGCGCCCGCGCACGTTCGCCAGCCTTGTCGGGCAGGAGCACGTCGTGCGTGCACTGGAGCACGCGCTGACGGCGCAACGCCTGCATCACGCCTACCTGTTCACCGGTACCCGTGGTGTCGGCAAGACGACGCTGGCGCGCATCCTGGCGAAGGCACTGAACTGCGAAACCGGCGTCAGCGCGACGCCCTGCGGCGTCTGCTCTGCCTGCCAGGAAATCGACGCCGGGCGCTTCGTCGACCTGCTCGAGGTCGATGCGGCGACCAATACCCGCGTCGACGAGATGCGACAGCTGCTCGAGAACTCGGTCTATGCGCCGACACGAGGCCGCTTCAAGGTCTACGTGATCGACGAAGTACACATGCTCTCCAACTCCGCCTTCAACGCCATGCTGAAGACCCTCGAGGAGCCGCCTGAGCACGTGAAATTCATTCTTGCCACGACCGATCCGCAGAAGATCCCGGTTACTGTGCTCTCGCGCTGCCTGCAGTTCAATCTCAAGCAGATGACGCAGCCGCTGATTGCCAACCACCTGCGGCAGATTCTCGAAGTCGAGGCGATCAGCGCCGAGCCGGCGGCGCTGCAGCTGTTGGCGCGCTCGGCGGCTGGCAGCATGCGCGATGCTCTGTCTCTCCTCGACCAGGCGATCGCCCATGGTTCGGGCAGGGTCGAGGAGGCGCTGGTGCGGGAGATGCTCGGCGCGGTCGATCTGGATCACCTGTTTTCGATTCTCGATGCCTTGCTCGCTGCAGACGCCGCAGCCATGCTGCGGGTGGTCGACGACATGGCGGCACGCAGCCTGTCGTTCGACGCCGCCCTGCAGGAACTGGCCGCCTTGTTCACGCGTGTGCAGATCGCCCAGCTCGCACCGCAGGCGATCGCCGATGATTTCCCCGAGCGGGTGCAACTGCTCGACATCGCTGCCCGACTCGACCCCGAGTACGTGCAGCTGGCGTACCAGATTGCCGTGCATGGTCGCCACGAGCTGCCGCTGGCACCAGACGAGCAGGCCGGCTTCGTGATGGCCCTGCTGCGGCTGCATGCCTTCCGTCCGGAGTCCGGTGAGAGCCCGGGGGGGCGGTCGCTGGCCGCCGCGAGCAGCGTCGGCAGGCCATCCACGAAGTCGCTGCCGCTCGCCGGCGCGGTGCGGCAACTGCCCGCGGCGCGTGGCGAACCGGCACGCCAGGCATCGCCGGCCGTCGCAGCACCGCCGGCACGGAAGCAGGCGACGGTGGCGACGGTGGCGAC